>WJIQ01000008.1 GCA_014730255.1 bacterium
GCCGACGCCATGTTCAGCGAGACCGAGCTCGACGCCCTGGCCCACCACGAGCTGGGCGTGCACATGGCCACCACCCTCAACGGTCGCCAGCAGCCGCTGCGGATCTTCTCGCTGGGCCTGCCGGTCAACACGCTCACCCAGGAGGGCCTGGCGATCCTGGCGGAGCACCTCTCGGGCAACCTGACGCTCGCCCGCCTGCGCGGCCTGGCCCTGCGCGTGATCGCCATCGACCTCATGCTGCGCCATGCCGACTTCGGCCACACGGTGCAGGTCCTGGTCGAGGAGCATGCGACGACGCCGGCCGAGGCCTTCGACCTCGCGGCGCGGGTGCACCGCGGCGGCGGCCTGACCAAGGACTACCTCTATCTGCGGGGGTTGCGCGAGATCCTGGCCCTCTGGCAGCAGCGTCCGCTGGACAACCTGTTCATCGGCAAGACCAGCCTGGCGTGGCTGGGCCTGATCGACGAGCTGCGCGCACGCGAGCTGGTGAGCGCGCCGGCGCACGTCCCGGCGATCCTCGCCGAGCCGGTCGAGCCCGACCCCGTGGTCGCGTTCATCGTCCGGTCGATCCAGGCGCCGCGGCGGGCGGTGGGGTAGCGGCGGCGGCCGCCTCGGCCTCCGCATGCCGCCGTTCGAGCATCCCGACCCGTTGCTGGGCGAAGACGACGGCGATGATCGCCGACAGCCAGGTCAGCCCGAAGATTCCCCACCAGATGCCGGACAGGCCGATGTCCCACACGCGCGTGACCAGGTAGAACAGGATCCCCGGCCCGACGATCTGCCGGAACAGCCCGATCCACAGCGCGAACGCCGGCAGCTTGAGCCCCTGCAGCGCCGACGTGTTGATGAACAGCAGCACGTACGCCAGCTCGATGAAGGCCGCGATGCGCAGGTACGGCGCGCCGATGTCGATCACCGACGCGTCGTCGGTGAAGAGGCTCATCAGGGGGCGGGCGCCGAGGTAGACGAGCGCCGTGCCGAACACCATGACGAGCGCGCCGTAGGCGAGCGCGGTGCGGATGGCCGACCGCACGCGGTCGTAGCGGCCGGCGCCGCCGTTCTGGGCGGCCAGGGTCAGGGCGGCGACGTTCAGGCCGATCGCCGGCAGCAGCACGATCTGCTCGATGCGCGTGGCCGCGCCGTAGGCGGCGACCGCATCCTGGCCGAACTCGCTCAGGAAGTAGGTGATGATGAAGATGCCCAGCGCCACGGTCATCATGTTCAGGCTCGCCGGGATGCCCTGGCCGGCGATCTCGCGCAGCGTCGTCCAGTGCGGCCGCCAGCGCGCGCCCTCGCTGCGGAAGAGCAGCCCCGTCCTGCGCGCCCGCCAGCCCAGGAAGACCACGCCGCCGGTCTGGGCGACGACCGTCGCCAGCGCGATGCCGCCGATCCCCATGGCCGGCACCCCGAGGCCGCCGTACATGAACCACGGGTCGAGGCCGATGTTCACGATGGTGGCCACCAGCAGGTAGTCGCGGAAGCTCCGCGTGTCGCCCTGCGCGTTGAGGATCCCGTTGAGCATGTAGAAGGTCAGCACCATGGGCGTGCCGGCCAGGATCACCCGGATGTACTCCAGGCAGATCGCGAGGTACTCGTCCGTCGCGCCCAGCAGCCGGAACAGCGCCGGCGAGGCCAGGTAGCCGATCACCATGATCAGGCCGGTCACCAGCCAGCCCATCACCACGCCCTGGGTGGCATAGACCGCGGCCGCGCGCCGGTCGCCCGCGCCGAGGGCCTGGCCGATGAGCGCGGTCGCCCCGGTGGAGAAGCCCGACCCCATGGCGATGAGCACGAAGAACACCGGGAACGACAAGGAGAGCGCCGCCAGCGCATCGGTGGAGAAGCGGCCGGCGTAGAACGTGTCGACCACGTTGTACATGGTGTTGAAGAAGAAGCCGACGCTCGCGGGGATCGCCAGCCGGCGCACCAGCTGGCCGATGGGCGCGGTCGTCAGGTCGCCATGGGCGGTGCTCGTGGTCG
This sequence comes from bacterium, assembly GCA_014730255.1. Taxonomy (GTDB): domain Bacteria; phylum Krumholzibacteriota; class Krumholzibacteriia; order LZORAL124-64-63; family LZORAL124-64-63; genus Glo-17. Next base: position 1,981 of record WJIQ01000008.1, read on the forward strand.
CGGACACGCGGGAGCCTCGGCGCTGGGGCGAGGTGGCCGCGAGGCGGAGGGGCGCGGCCACGGGTCCGGTCAAGGTAACGGCGTTCGACCCGCGGGCAACGGCGCGCTTGCCGCCGCGCCCGTGCCGCGCCACCTTGTGAAGCCATCACCCCGATCCGTCCAGGAGGCGTCATGATCGTCCGCACCACCGGCGAGACCACCGGCAAGACCACCACCCGCATCGTGCACGAACCGTCGGGCTCGGTCATCGAGACCATGGCCCCGAAGGACAACGGCGGCGAGGGCCTGCTCTTCTCGCCCACCGACCTCTGCGCCACGTCGCTCGGCTGCTGCGGTTCGACCATCATGAGCATGTTCGCGGCCAACGCGGGCATCGAGCTGGCCGGGATCCGCTACTCGGTCGACAAGGAGATGTCGGCCGACCCGCGGCGGATCGGGCGCCTGACGGTGCGCTACGAGCTGATCACCGATTGCAGCGACACCGATCTCGACAAGATCATCCGCGCCGGCCAGACCTGCCCGCTGCGGCACTCGCTGCACCCGGACATCGTGCTCGACGAGTCCTACGAGCGCGTCGC
>WJIQ01000389.1 GCA_014730255.1 bacterium
CCCGGGGGGGTCGCGTCTCGGAGGCCGCCGCCGGATCAGGCGCGGCCGGCCGCCTTGGCCCACTTGACCACCAGCACGCACAGCGCGGCGAGGAACGCGATCGCGATGCCCTCGCCCACCAGGCCGTGGAATGCGTGGTCGTTCAGCAGGTAGATCTTGGTCATGTTCTCCGGGCCGAACGCCACGTTGAAGCCCGCGTTCAGGACGCCCATCAGCGCGCCGCCGGCGATCAGTCCGGACGCGATGAGGATGCCCTGCTGGTGCCGGTTCTTGGGCGCCTCCTCGTCCTCGCCCCGGCCCTGGCGCTGGACGATCCAGGAGAGGATGCCGCCCAGCAACACGGGCGTGTTGATCTCCATGGGCAGGTACATGCCCAGCGCGAAGGCCAGCGCGGGGATGCCCGTGAATCGCAGCACGAGGGCGAAGACAACGCCCAGGGCGAACAGGTACCACTGCAGCGGCTGCGCGGTGGCCCCGAAGATCCCCACCAGGATCTCCTTCATCGCCGAGGCCTGCGGCGCGGGGATCGCGGCGCTGCCGAAACCGCCCGGCTGCTGCGCCAGGAGCCACATGGCGAACCCGCAGAAGATGGCCGCCACGGCCGTGCCGGCGAACTTCAGCGCCAGCTGCTTGGCCGGGGTCGCGCCGAGCCAGTGACCGATCTTCAGGTCGCTCGCCAGCGCGCCCGAGGCCGCCAGCGCGGTGCAGACCACGCCGCCGACCATCATGGTCACGAACATGCCCTGACCACCGGAGAGGCCCATGTTGCGCATCACCACGCCGGTGATGATCAGCGTCAGCATGGTCATGCCCGAGACCGGGTTGGTGCCCACGATGGCGATCGCCCGCGCGGAGACCGGCGCGAACAGGAAGGCGATCACGATCACCAGCACCGTGCCGGCCAGCGCGAACAGCAGCGCGTCCGACAGACCGATGCCGAAGGTGAAGAACAGGATCGCGCAGGCGGCGAAGATGGCCGTGCCGATCCCGGTGACCGACGTCGGCAGCGAGCGGTCGACGCGGGGGACCGCCTGGCGGGACCGCTCGTCCTGGCTCTTCATGCCCTTCAGGTTGGCGCCGATCGAGCGGATCATCGAGGGCAGCGACTGCAGGATGCCCAGCAGGCCCGCACCGGCGATGCCACCGACGCCGATGATCCGGACGTAGTACTTGAAGACCTCGTCGATGGACATCTCGCCGATGGGGATGGTCCCCGGCGCGAGCACCTGGGGCACGTGCTGGCCGATGGCGTAGACCATCGGCACCAGCAGCCACGACGCCATGAACGAACCGGCGCAGATGATCGCCGCGTACTTGACGCCGATGATGTAGCCCACGCCCATGATCGCCGCGTTGTTCAGCAGCGACAGCTTGAGGAAATGCCCCTCCATGAAGCTGCCCAGCCACACCGAGCGGAAGCGGATCTCCTCGGCCATCACCCGGAAGACCAGCACCAGCGCATCGTAGAGCGCGCCCAGCCCGGCAGCGAGCGCCAGGATCTTCGCCTGCCCGCCGGCCCGTTCGCCCGACAGGAGGATCTCCGTGGTGGCCGTCCCCTCGGGCCAGGGGAACTCGCCGTGCATCTCGACCATGAAGTGGTGTCTCAGGGGGATCAGGAAGAGGATGCCCAGGCAGCCGCCCAGGAACGAGACCACGATCACCTGCCACACCGCGGGCTCGGTCACGCCGGTGCCTGGTTCGGCGGCCAGCATGTAGAGCGCCGGGATGGTGAACACCGCGCCGGAGACCACGTGGCTCGAGTTGGCGCCGATGCTCTGGACGAAGACGTTCTCGAGCAGCGTGCTCTTGCGGCTGACGATCTGCGACCAGCCGATGCCGAGGATGGCGATGGGGATCGCGGCCTCGATGCCCTGGCCGAGCTTGAGAGCCACGTAGGCGGCCGACATGGCGAACACCGCGCAGAGCACCAGGCCTAGGATGACCGAGCGCCGGGTGACCTCCATCACCTGCTCGTCCGGCACGACGGGCACGTAGCTCTCGCCGGGCGCGAGCTTGCGACGCGCATTGGCTGGCAGGCCGGCGATCGCGTCCTTGGTCGGTTGGGACATGGAGCGTCCTTCCGGGGAGGGATCCAGAACGGCGCCGCGGCCGACCGGCCGCGGCGTGGCGAGCCCGTGGATGTTAATCCACCGACAGCGGCGTTTCAAGGCGCCGTCGCGTCCCGGGATTGATTCCTCAAATACCGGCATTCCCTGCCGATGATCCTCCTGATGGACCTTCGTGCCCCGAACCTGGTGGATCGTGAGATGCCCCGACCTCGACCACGCGTTCTCGTCCTGTACCTGTTCCTGACGGCCCTGGCCGCCACGGCGGTCGCCCTGCCGCCCGAGCGCCGCCCGTCCCAGTTCGTCCACGACCGCTGGACGAAGGAGGACGGCCTGCCCCTGGACATGGTCTCGGCGATCGCCCAGACGGCCGACGGATACCTGTGGATGGCCACCCAGGGTGGCGTGGTCCGCTTCGATGGGCGCGACTTCGTGGTGTTCGACGCCCTGAGTGATCCGGCCTACCCGCACAAGCAGGCCGCCGTGGTCACGGCCAGGGGCGACAGCCTCTGGATCGGCGGTTCCAACGGCGTCGCGCTGATGCACGAGGGAACGATCGATTGCTGGGATCGCGGCGTGGACGCGCCGAACGGTCTGGTCCAGAGCCTCTTGATCTGCCGGTCGGGCAGCATCTACGCCGGCACGACCGGCGGTCTCGCCCGGCTCGAAGGGCCGTCGTTCCAGCTGGTCGACGGCGACCATGCGGTCCTCGGCAGCGAGGTCCGGGCGCTGATGGAGGACGCGGACGGCCGCGTCTGGGTCGCCACCCGCGGCGGCCTGGCCATCGCATCGGAGGGGACGTGGCGGCACCTCGACGAGGGCCCCTGGCTCAACCCCGAGGGCGTGCTCGGACTCGCGCCTCATCGGTCGGGCGGCGTCTGGGTCGCCACGGCCGTCGGGCTGTATCGCAGCGACGGCACGTCGCTCCAGCCGGTGCCGATCTCGGGCGCAGAGTATCCGGCCGGCATGATCTGGTCGATCACCGCCGGTCCGGACGGCGTGCTCTGGATCGCCGCCGAGAGCCGCGGCTTCTACCGCCTGCACGACGGGCGCCTCGAGCCCGTCGAACACGGCGGCGTGCCGATCGACGCCATCCACGCCTTCGAGGACGCCGCCGGTTCCCTCTGGGTGGGGACCTTCGGGTCCGGCCTGCGGCGTCTGCGCGCCGGACCGTTCCAGTGCTGGGGCGAGCCCGAGGGCCTCTCCGGAGATGCCGTCCGCGTGGTCGCGCCGTCGTCCGATGGTGGGATCTGGGTCGCGACCTTCGCCGGCGGCGTCGACCGGATCCGGGACGGACGGCTCCGGCACTACGGACTCGATGCAGGCCTGCCGACCGGACACATCGGCGCGATCCACGAGGACCGCCGGGGGCGCGCGTGGGTCGGCGCCAGCGAGGGCATCGCGATCCTGGGCGACGACGACCGCTTCCACGCGCTGGACCTTCCGGCTGACCTCACTCACGGCGGCGTACGCTCGATCATCGAGGCCCGGGACGGGGCCATGTGGTTCGGCACGCGCCAGCGCGGCGTCTTCCGCCTCGACCGGGACGGGACGATCACCCGCTTCACCACCGACGAGGGTCTGCTCACCGACGTCGTGCGCGGCGGGCTCGTCGAGCTCGACGACGGCACCGTCCTCGTCGGCACCGACGCCGGCGTCAATGCGATCCGGGACGGTCGCGTGACCACCATCGGGCCCGAGGTCGGCGTGCCCCATGGCCTGGTCCTGGCCATGGCGCGCGACCGGCGTGGCGACGTCTGGATCGGCGGTGTCGGGATCGGCCTGGTCCGCTACCGCGACGGACGCGGCACGGTCTACGGACTCGCCGACGGTCTACCCGACGATGCGATCTTCGGCATCCTCGAGGACGACCGGGGGCGGATCTGGGGCGCCTCCAACGGCGGCGTCTTCAGCTTCCGGCTGGACGAGTTCGCGGCTTTCTCCCGGGGCGAGACGCCGACGCTCGCCAGCCGGCTCTTCGGGCGATCGGACGGCCTGCGCAACAGCGAGTGCAACGGGGGCTGCGCCCCCGCGGTCGCCGCCGACACCACGGGCCGCTTCTGGTTCGCGACCAACGGGGGCGTCGCCATGGTCCACCCCGGCGACGTGTCCAGCGACCCGCCGCGACCACCGGTGATCCTCGAACGCGTGCGGCTGTCCGGCACGGTCTATCGGGCCGACGAGTCCGTCGTCGTCCCGCCCGGAAGCGGCGACCTGTCCTTCGCCTACAC
>WJIQ01000390.1 GCA_014730255.1 bacterium
CTGGCAGGGCCTGCGCCGCGACCGCGGCCTGCGCTTCTTCGACAACCACGGCAGCCTCGCCGCGGTCCTGCGGCACCTGCGCGCGGGCGGCGCCGTGGGCATGGTCTTCGACCAGAACGAGGGCGGAACCACCGGCGCGCGGGTGGGGTTCTTCGGCAGAGAGGCCGGCACGGTGAAGGCCCCGGCGCTCCTGGCCGCCCGCCTGGGCTGCCCGGTGATCCTCGCTTTGTCGTGGCGGGACGACCAGGGCCGGCACCATGCGAGCTTCAGCGAGGAGATCCCGCTGGCCGAAGGGCGCGACCTCGCCGAGATCGTCGTGCGCACGACGCGGCGCTACAACGAGCTGCTGGAGGACTTCGTGCGGGCGCACCCGACGCAGTGGACGTGGGTGCATCGGCGGTGGAAGGCGCAATGACCGGGCGGGACCGCCGCATCCTTCGAGTGCCTCGGCAATCCCCCGTTGTCCTGCGGCGCGCCTCTGCTATTCTCCGCGAGAACCTCACACCTGCCGAGGTGCGCCCATGCAGATCGTTCGTGGTCTCGCCCTCAACCTCGTCGGCGTCGTCTGCGCGATCGTGCTCGCGTCCTGCACGGTCGATCAGCAGCCGCCGCCCGACCACCATCAGGCCCTGCGTCGGCTCGCCGCCCAGCTCGACGCCGACCAGTTCGAAGCCGCGCGTCGCGACCTGCGCGACTACCTCGCCCAGACGCCCGACGATGCCCGCATGCACTACAACCTGGCCTGCCTCGAGGCCCGCGCCGGCGATCGCGAGGCCGCCCTCGACGAGCTGCGCCTCGCATTGCGCCACGGATACCGGCGTCTCGACAGGGCCCGGGCCGATGTCGACCTCGCATCGCTACGTTCTGGCGACGATCTCGAACGGCTGCTGAGTGCCCACGTCGACAGCATGGCCCGAGTGGCGCGCGAGTCGGCCATCCACCTGATCGGCGACGCCTGGTCGGACGCGACGGCGCTGGGCCCCGGCACCCGCCTGCGCGTGCGCCAGACGGCCGACGCCCTGCAACTCGAGGTCACGGATCTGCCCGCGGTCGCGCGCGCCTGGGTCGTCGTCGCCGTCCCCGTCGACCACGACGCCTGGGAGACACCGCGCTGGTTCGCCTTCGCGCTGACGACCGGCGATAACGGCCTCGCCGTGGCGCCAGCCACTGCGAGCGTCTCCGGCGAGGTGGTCACCATTCCCTGGTCGGCGCTCACGCCGCACCGGCCCCCGCTCGATCTGCTGCTGGGCCTGAACGTCGTGGTGGTCGACGACGGCGGTCGCCACGCCCTGGTCGACGACCCGTGGGTGGGCCGGCCCGAGGGCGCGTGGCGTCGGTACGCCCCGCTGCATATGGATCCTGGCGACAACCCCTTCGCCGTGCTCGCGGCGAGGCCCGACACGCGCCTGGCCATCGGCGATTCGCTGAGCCTGGAGCTGGGACTGCAGGGCGTGTCCGACGGCGAGGCGACCGTCACCGTCACCGCCGAGCGCGCCGCTCCCCTGGATGTCGGCGTGCCCGTGGACCTGGGCCTCGGCTACGCCACCGCCCTCGTGCACTTCGACGACCCGCCCACCGGCTGGGTCGACCTCGCCGCGCACACCGACGCGCACGACCTCGTCTGGCGTGATCGGGTGTTCCGCCTGCGGCCCGGCTGGTTCCTGGGACGGGTCGAGCGCCTCGCCGACATTCCCGAGGCCGAGCAGCATATCGTGCGCTACTGGATGTTCCGCGTGCTGCGCGGACAGCAGACGTTCGACCCCAGGGACGATCCGGCGCCGCTCGCCGCGGCCGTCGTGCGTACCGACAGCCTGCTCGCTCGTTTCGACCGCACGGGCAGCGTGCTGCCAGGCGGGGCGTCGGCCGTGCCCGTGGCCGTCTGGGCGGGCCAGGACGCGCTCATGGCCGCGCGTCTGGTCCTGCCGGCGGTCGAAGCCCGTACCGATGCCCACGCGGCGCGGCTGGTGCTGGTGGATGACGAGGAGACCATGGCGAGCGCCGCCGACTCCATGCTGGCGGCCGCGGCGTGGCCCGCCCTCGTTCTGACGCTGCCGCCCGACCCGGGGGCCGACGAGGCAACGGCCCGGAAGGCCCTCACGGCGCGGCGCTGGCTGGGCGATCTGCTGCCGGCGGTCGACGCGGTGGCCCTCGTCGGTGCCGGGCGTGCGGCCACCAGCGCCGTGCTGGCGGCCGCAGCCGACCCGGCGGCCTGGTCGTCGCTCTCGCTCTGGGCCGGCGCGCACCTCGACCCCTGGCCGCTGGCCGGGACCGACGCGATCGCCGCGAGGGTGCCGGCACCGCTGGCCTCACTGACCACCGTGACCGTCCTGCCGCCGGACGCTGGCCGGCGCGCGGAGGCGGTCGCGGCGGCCCTCGGCAGCGAGTTGGTCAGGCGCGCGCCGGGCGACGACGTCGCGATCTGGCTTGCGCGGGAGCGTGATCGGCTGGACTAACGCTCGAAGAGCGAACTCTCGTACAGCAGCTCGCGGATCAGGTGCATGGTGCGCCGCACCTCGGGGTCGAGATCGACGCTCGGCGCCGGGTCGAGTCGCGGACGCGAGGCATCCGGCCCCGGGACGGCCTCCGGCGCGGGCGAAGTGGGCTCGACCGCGGGCTCGACCGCTGCGACCGTAACCGGGTCGGCCGCGGCCGCAGATGCGGGCTCGGGTGCGGATTCAGGCTCGACTTCCGGCTCGGGCTCTGGCTCCACGACGACCTCCACCACCGGTGGCTCCTCCTCCGGCACGTCCAGGCGCACCAGGTCGATGGTCGGGCCCGACACGTAGTCGCCCCCCGCCGGCACGTGCACGGCCGCCGGCGCGGGCTCCTCGTAGCGCCCGTCGTGCAGGGTCGCCATGACCACGCGCACCTGGTAGTCGCCGGGCGTCACGCGACCGAACAGGTAGTAGCCGTCGAACTCGCTCACCGTCGCCGCCACGCGCTCGCCCGCGCCGTCGACCAGCTCCAGGCCGACGTTGCGCAGCGGACGGTTGCTGGGCCGCTCGATGACCATGCCCTCGACCTCGCCCACCACCTGGAACGGGAAATCGAGGCTGGCCACGCCGCCCGCGTGCACCAGGGTGGTGAGGCCCTCGGTGCTCGTGACCAGGTAGGGGTCTTCCACCGACTCGACGTTCACGAGGACGTTGGCGAAGCGATCGGCCGGCAGTCCCGGCAGGAAGGCGGCGCCGTCGGCGTCGGTCTCGATGTCGCGCCACAGCTGGTTGCGGCCGAAGCTCACGCCCGGCAGCGGCTCGTCGCCGGCGCCGAACGTGCCGTCGCCGTCGTGATCGATGAACGCCTGCACCATGGCCGCCCCGTGGCGCGTGGCGGAACGGCTGCTCAGATGCCAGCTTCCGCCGGGCGCCCGGGCCAACGAGGTGGTGGCCGAGACTCCCATGTAGTGCTCGGTCTCGGTGTCGTAGCCCGCCCGCAGACCGAGCCGCACCGCGCGCAGGTGCCAGTCCAGGTTGGCCTGGATGCTGGTGCTCCCGGCGCCGCGCAGCAGTCGCCGGGCCGAGAGCTGGGCGCTCAGGTCGACGGTGGGTTGCCAGTTCACGCCGAGGCCGACGGCGTTGATACCAGGATCGCCCATCAGATCGTAGTCGGTATCGAGCCGCACGCGCACGCCACGCACGAAGCCGCTGGCCTGCAGGCGCCCCTGCAGTGCCTCCTCCTCCGCCCCGGTTCCCGACGCACGCGCATAGTCGAGGTCGTGGCCCAGCTGGAAGCGCCCGAAGGTCCGACCGAGGTAAGCCTGCAGCAGGTCGCGGCGATCGACGCGACCGCCATCGAAGGCGTCGCCCTGCCAGCGCAGGCGGTAGCTCAGCAGATTTCGACCCGCCGGCCGCAGCGCGCCGCTCAGGCGCAGCTCGGAGAGGTGGCTCAGGTTCTGCTCGTAGCGGCTCTCGTCGCTGTGGAAGTCGCGGAACCGGGCGTGCGAGAGGAGCAACGAGTGGCTGCCCAGCCGCGTCTGGGCCGAGGCGCCGAGCACCTGGCCGCCGTCCAGATCCTTCACCAGGCGCCCCTCGAACAGGACGCGATCGAGCGACTGCAGGACGCGCCCGCTCAGGTAGTCGCGATCGTCGCCATCGACCCAGCGGCGCAGCGCCGTCAGATCGAGCGAGGTGCCCTGCGCCAGGCCGTAGCCCAGTCCCAGCGAATGGATCCACTGCCCCTTGTCGGGCGGCGGATAGGTGGACGTCGGCGTACCCACCACCGATTCGCCGCTCTGCTGGCTCAGCGCCTCGTAGACCAGGTGGCCCGGCTGCCACATGCTCGAGGTGATGTTGACCGTGCGCACCTCCTCGCGGGTCTGCCCGTTGGGGCCGTAGAGCACCACGCGCAGGGTGTTGATGCCGGGATGGATGGGGATGTCCTCGAACAGATAGCTGCCGCGCTCGCCCACCGTCTGGATGTCGTGCAGGTAGCCGTCGCGATAGAGTTCGGCCTCCCAGCCGGGCGGCGCATCGCCGGTGACGTCGGTGACGTCGAAACGGGTCACCGCGCCCAGCGGTCGGTTGCTCACCAGAAGGCCGCGACCGCGCGTGGTGCTCTTGACGTAGGGAGAGGGACGGCCGATGACGTCGCCCACCTGCACGCGCGTGGCGCCCAGGGGTCCCAGCAGACCGCCGTCCGGGTCGCTGCGCTCGGCGCGCAGCCAGCCCGTCCACTGGCGGTCGCTCTCGTCGTCGTAGCCGGCGAAGCCCGTGACCGACATGCGCAGCAGGTCGCCGCGGGCGAGCAGCGAGCCATCGACCACCGAGCGCTCACGGTTGGCGTCCCAGGCGACCGTGGCGTCGAGGAACGGCCAGCTCAACGCGCGGTACTCGCCCTTCTGCCGCGGGTAGCTCTTCCCCTGGCGGTCGCCGCGGCTCAGGTTCTCCCAGGCCTGCTCGCGCTCGAGCCGGCTCACCAGCGGCACCGGCTCGCTGGCCTCTAGCGTGACGCGCATCCCGCGCAGGTCGACCTCGACCGCGACGGGCCACCAGGCGCTCAGCACGTCGCTGGCGACGTAGATGTCGTCGGCGTCGACGTAGACGCATGGCTCGTCGATGCCCAGCTGCCGGTCGCCGATGGTGACGCTGCGGCCGGCCACGTCGAGGCGGAAGACGTTGTCCTCGGTGCTGATCCAGCCGTCGGCGGTGCCGGTGTACGGGTCGGCCGTCACCGCCATCTCGAGCACCGCCGCCAGCTCGCCCACCGGCAGCAGCACCCGGTCGCCGTGCCGGTAGCCGAGAATGCCCTGGCTGGCGCGGTACCGCTCCACCATCACCTCGAGGATGAGGATCTCCTCCTCGTCGACGTCGAGCAGGATGGACGATGCGGCGGGTGAGGCAGGAGCGGCGGCATCGGGCGCGGCATACGCGGAGGGGGCGACCCCGAGCGGATCGCCTCCGAGCACCGGCAACGCGATGGCCAGCGCCGCGAGTCCCTGCCGCCAGGTCATGTCACCGCTGGCTCAGCAGTCGCGGCGTGAGCACGGCGCGGGCCTCCTGGTCGCCGCCGCCGTCGGAGGTCTCCTCGTAGACGATGCTGATGCGGCCGTCGAGCGTCTCCGCGGTCTCGTTCACGGGAATGCGGAAGACGCGGCGCGCGTTGGGCGTGTAGACGGCGATGCCCCGGCCGTAGTAGAGCCGGCTGGCCTCGCCGTCCGCGCCCTCGTGCGTGATGGTGACCTGGCCATAGAGCGAGCGCGTCCCCTCGCGCAGCAGCGAGAAGCCGACGAGCGTGCGGCCCTCGTCGTCCTCCAGCAGGCGCGGCTCGGCGATGCGCGCCGTCGCCCAGGGCTTGCCGAAGCGCACGACCAGCGGCACGAGCGTCTCCACCGAGGCCACGGGCACGGCCAGCACCTGATCCTCGGGCACCTCTCGGTCGAGTGGGTTGGTCACCTCGTCCAGGCGCGGCACGGTCGGGATCGACCGCACCGAGAGATGGGCCCGGTACTCCACGTCCTCCACGCTCTCGGCGCGCGGTCGCCGCACCAGCAGGCGCACCGTCTGCGACCCGCCGGCGGGAATCACCACCCGCCGCGGCGAGAAGCGCACCACGTCCTCGGCGAAGGCGCTGCGGTCCATCCGGGTGGAGTCGGCCTGGATGAGCGCGCCGTCCTCCCGCATGATCATGGGCACCAGCGAGATGCGGTACGTCTCGGTCTCGGCGCCGCGGTTGGAGAGGAACACGGTGGCCGAGCGGGTGCGGCCGTCGAGCAGGATGCGGCTGGGGGCCACGGAGACTCCCTGGGCCTGCGCCTGGACGGCGACCGAGAGGAAGAAACCCATGACGGTGGCGGCAAGAACCGCACCGCCGCGCACGCGGGGCAGGGACATCGAAGAGCCTCCCGATGGCGATAACTCGTTGCATGGCAGGAGCCTGTGCCAGGAACCCGCCGTCGCTGCCACCGGGATAGGGGCAACCTTCGTGCCAGGCTGCCGGCAGGCGCGCGACGGGACCGGCCGTGGTGGGCCGGTCCCGTTCGCGAGCCGTGTGCGCGTCAGCCTACTGGAAGGTCACGCTCACGGTGTAGGGCAGCTGGGCCGCGCCGGTGGTGGCCGTGGTGCGATCGACGGCCAGCGAGGCGCCGATCTCCACGTTCTCGCTGTCGGCGGCCATGGTGCGGGTCTGGGGCACGGCACCCTCGGCGGCGGCGTCCGCCCAGTCGGCCGTGAAGGCCGACAGGGTCAGACCGGCCGGCATGGCGCCGGCGGTGCAATCCACCTGGATGTCCCAGCCGGTGAGGCCGACCACGGCGAAGACGCCCTGCGAGACTGACGCGGCGTCGGTGATCAGGCTACTGGCATCGGTCGTGGAGCCATCCTCGGCGGCGACGATGACCGTGCCGCTGTTGAGGGCCAGCTCGCCGAAGTTCAGCGCGGTGCTCTCGGTGACGGACAGACCCTCGACGATGGTCACGAGGGCGTTGGTGGACAGATCGACCGCGAAGGCGCTACCAGTGAGGGCCAGAAACGCCACGGCCATGATCGAGAAGCGGCAGAAGCTCTTCATGAGTCACTCCTTTTACTCGAGCTGGAGAGGTTGCCATTCCTCCGTGCTCCTTCTCTTCCTCAGGGCTGGCTCGTAGTTTCTCAGCCCTAACACAGGAGTGATATCGGTGGGGTGGGATACCGCTTTAGCGGAATTTAAGGAAAAACCTCGGTGGGCGCGGGAGGGCGGACGAGGGCGCCGCGTCCCTGATGATTACTCGTAGGTCGCGCTGACGGTGTAGCCGATGGGCGTGTTCTCGCCGGGCTCGGCGGCGGTCGACAGCGAGAGCCTGGCCCCGAGGCGGATGCGCAGCTCGCCGGCCGCATCGAACGTGGCGCCGGTGACGGGCGGGGGACCCAGGTTCGACGTGAAGTCGGTGAGCGTGAGGCCCGGCGCGCCGGGGCTCGTGACGCCGATGCGCACGCTGGTGAAGGGGTCGCCGGTGATGAGGATCTCGCCGGAGAACGGACTGCCGCCGTAGACCAGGTTGTCGGGATCGGCAACGATGGTGTCGTTGTGGTCGAGCACCACGTAGCCGTCGTTGTCGACCAGGGTGCCGAAGTACATGGCGAAGACCTGATAGAGGTTGATGGCCGCCTTCTCGCCGCGCGGCGGCGGCTTGTCGGGGTCGTCCTTCAGTGGAACGGTGTGCTCTCGGCCGGCCACGGGTTCGCGCCGGTCGAGGCGTAGCTGCTTGCCGTCGGGGCTCGCGAGGTCGACCGCCCGCGCGGGCGCCGCCACCGGCCCGACCATCAGGCAAGCGACGAGGGCGGGAATCAGCACGATTCCAGCCACCCGGCGGGTTCGATCTGGCCGCCACCGTTCCATCGCGGCGTGCCTCCTCCTGTGCGCGGAGCCGGTCGCGCGACGCCCCATCCTGCCGTGCGGCGTCGTTTCGGCATGGCGCCGGCGATCTCGACGCGCACCGTGCCGGTCCATGGCATACGGGCTTTCCGCAAGGCACATGCCACTGGCGACCGACGCAGCGTGCAGATTGCACGATGGTGCATGCCGTGGTATAATTCTGCAAAATGAACCCATGCATATCGCACGGTCCGCGCCTCGCGGAAGGTCAATCCATGATACGCGTCGTCAGCATCGCCCTTTTCGGCATCCTCGCCGCCGCCGGATCGTCGGCCGACGCGGCCACGCTCGAGACCCATGCCCTGGTGCGGATCGTGCCACCCGTGGAGGTGGCGTGGACCGCGGACCAGTCCGCATGGCAGGTGCAGACCGAGCCCGCCGCCACCTGGCAGGCCCGCCTGGAGACCCGTGACCTCGACGGCCGGCTGCTCGACGTCCGGCCGTTATCCGCAATGCCGCGGGATGCGGCCGGTGGCGTCCAGGATCTGGCCACCGTCGCCGCCACGGCCACCCCGGAGACGGGCGACCCGGTGCACGTACGGCTGGTGCTCTGCCGCGAGTGAGCGGGCCCGATTCCTGCAAGGCCTCCGGTCGAACCCGACCGGAGGTTTCGCGTCGATGGCCCGGATGATCGTCCTCGTCAGCACCGTGCTCGCCCTGCTCGCGGGCAGCGCCGCCGCCGAACGCTTCACCACTGCGGACGGCTGCGACGTGCGCGAGGTGCGCTGGGGCATGTCCATGAGCGAGGTCCGTCGGGTCGAGACGGGCGAGCCCACCGAGATCGGGGGCACGCTCCTGCTCTATCCCACGACGGTGAACGACCAGCCCTGTACCGTATCATACCTGTTCGATCGTGGCCGGCTGTGCATGGCCTTCTACCAGTTCAGCGACATCTTCGAGGAGCCGGCGCTGTACTTCGACGAGGTCGCGCATGTCCGTGACGAGCTGAGTGCAGCTCACGGCGCCCCCCACATCGACAAGTGGCACTGGGAAGACCCGATGTTCGCCGAGGACCCGTCGCTGAAGGCGGACGCCCTCGGCCTCGGGCTCGTGCAGTACGAGCTGGGCTGGATGACCGATCGCAGCATCGTCGCCCTGCGCATGGCCGGGGGCAACCGCCAGGCGGACATCCTGGTGATGTATGCGGATCGGCGCTGCTTCCCGAGCGGGCAGGAGGCGTTCGGCGACTTCTTCGCCAGTGCGATCGGATTGCCGTCGCCGTATTACCGTCAATAGACGATCTGGCCGGGCTCCGGGCCGGCGCCGAGGAGCGC
>WJIQ01000391.1 GCA_014730255.1 bacterium
CCCGAGAGGTTGCCCACGACCGCGGCCACGGCCTCGAGATCGCAAACCGCCAGGCGACGGAAGACCCTGGAGTCAGCCTGCGTCTGGCCCCTGGGCAAGTGATCCGGCGGATCTGGCCGGTCCGGAATCCGGACCCTGGACGTCGTAATGCCGCGATCAGGCGATGGAGCACGCATATGGGAGGCTACGCAAGGTTTAAGCCCAACAACACTCTTCCCGGTACAACTCACTCTTCCCGGTACAACTGCTCGTTCACCGCGCTCCGGACCCCCGCAACACCACCCCCACCGTCCGCACGAGGATCTTCACGTCGGTCCACCACCCGGCCTCGGCGATGTAGCGGCGATCGAGGGCGACCTTGCGGCGCACCGAGCCCAGGTCGGTGTCGTAGCCGTTCTCGATCTGGGCCAGGCCGGTGATCCCCGGGCGCACCAGGAGACGGTCGCGATAGTACGGGATCTCGCTCTCGAGCTGCCGGATGAAGCACAGACGCTCGGGCCGCGGGCCGACCACGCTCATCTCGCCGCGCAGGACGTTCCAGAACTGCGGGACCTCGTCGAGTCGCATGTGCCTCAGGACGCGTCCGACGCGCGTGACGCGCGGGTCGCCGACCGCCGCGAGCCTCGGACCGTCGCGCTCGGCGTCGACGGCCATCGTGCGCAGCTTCCAGACCCGGAACGGCCGCCCGGGAACCATCGAGCGGCGACGCTCCGGCCCCGGACGACGGCGGCGGCGACGACGGCGCTCGAGGCCGATGCGCTCCTGCGAGAAGAAGACCGGGCCGGGCGAATCCAGCTTGATGGCCACGGCCAGGACGGGCAGGAGCGGGGCGAAGGCCGCGAGGCCCGCCGTCGCCACCAGGATGTCGAGCAGGCGGCGGTCGGCGCGCATGGGGATGTCCGCGAGGGCCGCGGCCCGTGGTCGGACCGCGGTCGGGGCGATGGACGGCGGCGCCGCCGCGCCCCTGCTGCGGGCGCCGCCGTGGGCGAGATCGTGCTTCATGGTCGTCGTCTCCCGGATCACGTCGGGTGGTCAGCGTGTCATGTGCGGCGGTTGTTTGACCACGCGGGGCGGTCTTACGCATCCGGAAGAAAAAAAGGCGCCCGGCCGTGAGGGCCGGGCGCCGTCTTCCGCGGTCCTGCCGTGGGGGTCAGTCCCCGGACGGGACCTCCCGGATCTCGACCTTGCCCTCCTCGTCCGGCGCCGGCGACTCCGGCGTCACGGTCGGGGCCTCGAGCTCGACCGTGGCGGTCGAGTCGGCGCCGATGGCCGACAGCTCGTCGAGCCGCGTGTCCAGCTCGTAGAGCCGGGCCTCGAGGCGCGCGCGCTCGCGCATGATCGAGTCGTGGTGGATCTGCAGGGCCTGCTGGCTGCGCGTGCGCGCGACCTCGGTGCGCGCGCCGACCCGCGTGAGGTCGTCGCGGGCGAGGTCGAGGTCGTTGCGCAACCAGGTCACCTCGTCGATCACCCGGCCGTGGCTGGCGCGGAGGCTGTCGACGTTGGCACGCAGCTCATCGCGGACGCCGGACCAGCGGGCGCTGATCAGCGCCATCTCGGCGGCGTTCTTCCGCGCCGTGCTGTCGATGCGCGCGAGCCGCGGACGCAGGTTGCTCTCGAAGTCGTCGATCTGGTCGGCGACCGAGGCCAGGCGGCCGTCGAGCTCGGCGAGCCGGTCCTCCAGGACGCGCTGGGCCCGGGCCTCGCGGTCCATGGCGGCCTCCAGCTCGCCCTTGGTCGCGATGCCGAACACCGAGCAGCCACCGACCAGGATCGTCAGGATGGGGATGAGGATGACGGACGTGATGCGTCGCATGGATCGGACCTCCCCGCCGGAGCCGCCGCTCCGGAGACATGGCATGGCAGCTGGACGAATCGAGTGCGGGGTGGCAGCCGCCGGTCCCGGGGGACCGGCGGTGTCATGGATCATTGTACAGAGTGGAGCGCGGTCGAGCAACCGCGCCGGCGGCGGCCCAGGCGGGGCGGCGATCAGCCGAACAGGGCCAGGAAGACCCCCGCCGCCACGGCCGAGCCGATGACGCCGGCCACGTTGGGCCCCATGGCGGCCATCAGCGGGTTGACCCGGCCGTCGGTCTCCTTGCTGACCACGTTCTGGACCACCCGGGCGGCCATGGGCACGGCCGAGACCCCCGCGGCGCCGAGGCAGGGGTTGATCTTCTTGCCCCGCGGCAGGAAGAGGTTGATCAGCTTGGCGAAGATCACCCCGCCGAAGGTCGACAGCGAGAAGGCCACCGCCCCGATCAGCAGCACGAACAGGGTGCGCGGGCTGAGGAACGCGGCGCCCTCCATGGTCGCGCCGACCACCAGGCCGAGGAAGATGGTCACGATGTTCACCAAGGGCCCGCCGGCGGTCTTGAACAGCCGGTCGGTGACGCCGGACTCGCGCAGCAGGTTGCCGAACATGAGCATGCCCAGCAGCGGCGCGCAGGTCGGCACGGCCAGGATCGCGACGGCCGCGGTGACGATGGGGAACAGGATGACCGCCGTGCGCGAGACCTCGCCGACCTGGCCGGCGGGCAGCGCGCGCTCGGCGCGCGTGGTCAGCAGTCGCATGATGGGCGGCTGGATCACCGGCACCAGCGACATGTAGCTGTAGGCCGCCACGGCGATGGCGCCCAGCAGATCGGGCGCGAGCTTGGCGGCCAGGAAGATCGACGTGGGCCCGTCCGCGCCGCCGATGATGCCGATGGCCGCCGATTCCTGCACCGAGAAGGTGTCGCCGAAGAGGTAGTAGGCCCCGAGCGCGGCGGTGAAGATGCCGAACTGCGCGGCCGCGCCCAGCAGGAAGGTGATCGGCCGGCCC
>WJIQ01000392.1 GCA_014730255.1 bacterium
AGACCGTTCTCGAGCTGCAACCGCTCGACCGTGTGGCGGTGCATGTCCTCGCTGAAGAATTGATAGCGGTTGCGCCCCTTCTTCTTGGCCGCGTACATCGCCATGTCGGCATGCTTGAGCAGGCTGCTGACGGTGTCGCCGTCGTCGGGGTAGAATGCGATGCCGATCGACGGCGAGGTGAAGACCTCGTGACCGTCGAGGTCGAACGGGCGGGCGAGCTGCTCCTTGATCTTCCGTGCGACCATCACCGCATCCCGTGAGCTCTCCACGCGCGGCAGCAGGAGGACGAACTCGTCGCCGCCGAGGCGCCCGAGCGTGTCGCCCTTGCGGATACAGCCGGACAGGCGTTCGGCGATGGCCTGCAGCAGCAGGTCGCCCTTGTCGTGGCCGAGCGTGTCGTTGACGTCCTTGAAGTTGTCGAGGTCGCAGAAGAGCAGGGCCGAGCGGTGGCCGGTGCGTCTGGACGAGGCGATGGTGCGGCCGAGCTGCTCGAGGAAGAAGGCACGGTTGGGCAGGCGCGTGAGCGCATCGTAGTAGGCGATGCGGCGGATCTCCTCCTCGCTGCGCTTGCGGTCGGAGATGTCGGTGACCGATCCGATGTATCCGGAGAGCTGCTGCTGCAGGTCGTACACCGGTTCGGCCTGCACGAAGACCCAGGTGGTCACGCCGCGGGGCCGTCGGAAGCGGCACTCGGTCCGGAAGATCTGACCGGAGGCCACGGCCAGCTGCCAGGCCCGGGTCACAGTGTCGGTCTCGTCCTCGTGCACCGCCGACAGCCAGCCGTCGGTGGCCGCCTCGGCGGTGGTCAGGCCGGTGATCTCGCGCCAGCGGCGGTTGACGTACCGGCAGCGCGAGTCGAGGCCGCAGCGGAAGATCCCCACCGGCGATGCCTCGGCCATGACCTGGTAGCGTCGCTCGCTCTCGCGCAAGGCCTCCTCGGCGAGCTTGCGGTCGGTCACGTCGCGGACCGTCGAGATCATCAGGCCCTGTTCGGACAGCGGGGTGTTCTCGGCGCTGACGATGCGCATGTTGCCCGCACTGTCGCGCACGCGGATGTCGTCCCACTGCATGGCGCGCAGCTCGCCACCCTCGCCGCCGGCGGCGAGGAGCTCGCGCTGCAGCTGTCGGCGCTGATCGGGATCGGGGCAGAGCCGGTCCAGGAAGGTGGCCAGGTCGTCGGCGCCGGTGCGGTGCCAGGCGCCGTAGATCTCCTCGAACCGGGCGTTGACGAAGCCCATGGTCGACATGTCGAGCGAGTTGATCGCCAGGCCGATCGGGAGGTTCTGCAGGACACTCTCGATGAACTCGTTGCGACGCCGCAGCTCGGACTGCAGCGCGCGGTCGGCATGGTCGGCGGGCAGGAAGACCGCCACCAGGCCTCGCGACTGGCCGTCCGCGTCGTGCCACGCCGCGTGGCGACAGTGGCAGCGCGCGCGACCGGCCGCCGGCAAATCGAGCTCGAGATGCCTCCAGACGGCCGCCCCGCTGCCGTCCCGATCCGCGATGGCGCCGTTCAACGACGCGCGGTCGGCGTCGGACAGTCCCGGCAACGGCCGGCCGGTCAGCGCCTCCGGTCCGGCGTCCAGCAGCCGCGCCATCTCCGCGTTGGCCAGGAGCACCCGACCGGCGCGGTCCAGGACCACGACGCCAAGGGGGAGATCGGCGAGGATCTCCCCCAGGGACGCCCAGGTTCGGGTCGGATCGGGTTCCGGGTGACCCTTCATCGGGTTCCCTCCTGGTCTCGGGCCCAGGGGTCCGGTCGTCGCCGCGGCCGACGGCCGATCAGCGCGCCGCCGCGGCCCGACGGGGATCACGCTCGGGAGCCTCGCGGGCCGCCTCGGCGGCCGCCGTCTCCATGAGCTCGACCGCCTTCTCGAGCTGCGGATCGCTCCCGGTCAGCCACTCGGCCGGTCCGCGCGGCACCAGATGCGTCGGCACGCAGCCGCCGTGCTCCTGGTTCTTGTTGTTCCGGTCCGGCCGCGCCTCGTCGCCCCACACATACCAGCCGCGGAACGGCAGGCGGACCCACCCCCCGTCGAGCGTGCGCCAGCCGCCGGTCGAGATCACGTTGCCGCCGGTCGTCTCGCCGACGACCGGGCCACGGCCCAGCGTCTTGATGGCGTGGCTGAAGATCTCCGCGTTCGAGTAGCTCGACTCGTTGCAGATCACGGCGATCGGCGCGTTCCACCGCTGCAGCGGCAGTCGCTCGGAGTCAGGATAGCCGAAACCGCCTCCGCGGGGAATGGTGTATGCGTGGACCGGCTGGGTCAGGATGGTCAGGAGCATGTCCGTGGTCCAGCCTCCCCCGTTCCAGCGCACGTCGATGACCAGGGCGTCCTTGTCGTGCGCGGCGGCGTAGAGGTCGCGCTCGAAGATCTCGACCTCGCGTCGGCCCATGCCCTGGATGTGGACGTAACCGACGCGGCCGTCGGAGAGTTCCTCGACACGCGCGCGATTGGCGCGGACGTCCGCCTCGTAGATGCGCTGGCGGACCGCGCCGAACGTCGCCGGCTCGAGAGTGGTCTCCTGCTCGTCGCCGTCGCGCTCGAAGCGAACGCGTACCGGATCGCCGCCGGCGGCCACGAGAGGCTGGTAGACGTTGCCGGTCTCGCCGAACTCGACCCCGTCGATGGCCAGGATCACGTCGCCCGCCTCGAGGCCGCCCTCGTCGCGGTCGGCCGGTCCGTGCGGGACGACCGCGGCGATGCGCACGCCGTCGCCGTCGTAGGTGCCGTCGAACTCCAGGCCGAGCCAGCCGGCGCCGCTGCGGTCGCCGCGCCCACCGGGGTAATAGCCCATGTGGCTCGCATTGAGGCTGCGCAGCATGATGTTCATGACGTCGGCGAAGTCCTCGTCGTGGTCGACGGCCGCCGCGAGGCGCAGGGCCTTCTCGCGCTGGGCGTCCCAGTCGATGCCGTGCATGTCCTCGTCGTAGAACCGGTCGCGCAGCGTCCGGTAGGTCTCCTCGACCACCTGGCGACGCACCGCGGGGCGATCGAGGGTCAGACGGGCGCGGAACGACGTCGTCTCGACCTTGCCGCCGTCGAGGGGCACGCGGGCGGGCCGGCCCTTCTGCAGCAGCCAGACGGTCTTGCCGTCGGCCCCGAGCTGGGCCGCCTGGTCGCCGGCGCCGCCCGAGGTCAGGGCCTCGCGGTCCTCGCCGAAGCGGTCGACGGTGTAGAGGTCGCGCTCCCCGCCGATGGACGCCGAGAAGACGATGCGATCGCCGCGCGGGTGGATGGCCACGGCGCGCTCGTTGCCCGGCAGGTCGGTCAGGCGCCGCACGCGCAGATGGATATCCTCGAGATCGATGGTGATCGGCTCGGGGCCGACCTCCTCCTCCTCGCCATCCTCCTCCTCGCCGTCGGCGGCGTCGCCCTTCTTCTTCTCGTCGTCGTCGCGGGTCTTCTCCCAGATCTTCCACTCCTCCTCCGATCGCTCGTGATCGGCGCGGGTCAGGTAGCAGAAGACGACGTCGGACTGGTTGCCGTACCGGCGGGTGTTCCAGGCCAGCATCGTCCCGTCCTCGTTCCAGACCGGCCCCGTGTCGTAGTCGGGATGCTGGCTGACGTTCACCGGGTCGCCGTCCTCGAGCGGGTGGAGCCAGATGTCGGTGTTGAAGTCCTCGCCGGTGGCCACGGCGTAGGCCAGCCAGCGGCTGTCCGGCGACCAGGACACGTCCGGATCGTCCCAGCCCTCGAAGAGGACGCGACGGTCCGAGCCGTCGGCGTCCATCACCGCGAGCGTCCCGTAGCCGTGGCGGTAGGCGATCATCTCGCCGTCGGGCGACCACACCGGGTCGCCGGCCTCGACGCCCTCGGGCGTCAGCCACTCGATGCGGTGCCGGCGGGCCAGCCGCAGGTTCGACTCCTCGGGATCGTCGCTGACGACCAGGCCGAGACGCGAGTACGGCACGCCGCCGTCGCGCTCGCGGTCGCTGACGATCAGCAGGGTGTCCGTCGAACCGGGCCGGAAACCGGCGTCACCGTCGCGCCACGGCGAGGGCAGGACCACCGTGGCCCGCCCCTCGAGCTCCTTGTTCACCAGCAGGATCTCGCCGCGCACGACCAGCGCGAGCTCCTCGCCCTCCGGCCCGACGGAGAGATCGCTCGCGTCGCCGGTGACCACGTCGCGGGTGACCGGGTCGATGATCTGATCGGCCGCGATCCGGATCTCGATGGGGCGCAGGTCCTCCGACGCGGTATCCAGCAGCCAGAGCCGTTCGCCGGCCTCGCAGACGATGCGCCCGCCGTCGGCGCTGATGCGGGCGTTGCGGACGCCCTCCTGACGGAAATCGGTCAGACGCTCGCGGGCGCCGTCGGACGCCAGGCGCCAGATGTTGAAGGCGTGGGTCTCGTCGCCCTCGCCGCGCCAGTAGACCGTCCCGTCCGGGGACAGCATGGGATCGGTGTCGTAGCCCGGCGTCTCGACGATGCGCTCGGGCACGCCGCCGGGGGCATGACGCCAGATGTCGCTCTGGTAAGTGCCGCGGTAGCCGACCCGGCCGAACCGGGCCGCCCCGACGGTGTAGAGATGGGGTCCTTCCTCGCCGCCGACCGAGATCTCGCTGGCGAAGAAGTCCACCAGCCGCGTGGGCGTGCCGCCCGCGACGGGCACGCGCAGGATCTGCGTGCGCACGGGGTAGCGCCAGGGCCGCGCGCTGGCCAGGTAGATCTCCTCGCCGTCCGCGCTCCAGGCCTGGGGCCGGTCGGTGCTCGGCGCGAACGTCAGCCGCTCGGGGCGGCCGCCGATCGCGGGCATCACGTACACGTCGTCGCTGCCCTCGCGGTCGGAGGCGAAGGCCAGCCGCTCGCCGTCCGGCGAGAACACCGGGTCGCGGTCGTAGGCCGGGTGGGCGGTCAGGCGCCGGGCCAGGCCGCCGTCGGCCGGAACGGTCCACAGATCGCCCTGGCTGGTGAAGACGATCGTCTGACCGTCGGGCGAGATGGCGGGTCGCCGCGGGAAGACGGCCGTCTCGGCCGCCGCCGCGAGGGTCGAGAGGCTCGCCATGATGACGAGGCCGATGATGGTCGATCGCAGAGGCATGATCACTCCCGGGTTGGTGCGCTGAAGAGCGGGGGACGCGCCCCTCCTACGGAGTCACCGCGAGGCGGGGTTGCAGCGGATCATGGCTACGGCCGGCAGCCCCGCACGGGGCCGCCGGCCGGTGCCGACCGCGCGCGAGGTCAGGCCTGCTGCGCACGGATCTTGTTGAGTGCCGAACCGGCCCGGAACCAGGCGATCTGCTCCGCAGTGAGCGTATGACGCAGGGTCGCCGGATCCTCGGAGCCGTCGGCGTGGTGGATCACGAGCTCGAGGGTCGAGCCCGGCGCGAGATCGTCGACCCCGCGCAGGTCGAAGGTGTCGGTCTCCTGGA
>WJIQ01000393.1 GCA_014730255.1 bacterium
CCGACGGGCCCGCGAGGTCGACGACTGGTTCTACGCCCAGGACGGCTGGCGGCGCCTGTCCTGCCCCTGCGGGGCGGTGCTCAAGGTGCCGCCGGGGCTGACCGCGTCCCGGATCCGCTGCCCGCGCTGCCGCCGCGAGCACCAGCTCGGGTGACCCCGTCGGGGTCGGGTCCAAATATCAAGGAATCTGTAGGGTGGACAAAAGCGCCCCGTTCGGTCATGATCGTCCGGTGATCACCGTGACCGAACCTAGGGGGGCGACCGTCATGGGAATCCGAGTCGTCGCGCTCACGGCCGTGGTCGCATGCGGATACCTGTCCGGCTGCGCCACGGACGAGGCCGACCCGCATCACGACCAGGTCCGCGGCCGGTTCACCATCGGTGACGCGACCGTCGAGTACGTGGCCACCTATCAGGACTCCTCGCTCGTCCGGGTCGAGGAGGCGCAGTCGTTCGGCGATCTGGGCGAGGCGACGGCGACCTACGAGGTCGTCGACGGCCGGCTGGTCGCCTACCGGCGCGAGGAGACCCGCCAGAAGATGGGCCGCGACGCCCAGGGCACCGAGTCGGTGCAGCTGCTCCTGGAATTCGACCGGCAGGGGCAGATCCTGCACCAGCGCAAGCTCGTCGACGGCCAGGCGCGCGAGCTGGTCGGGCACGAGGCGCCCGGGGCGCAGCGCCACTTCGTGGAGCTGAGGCGCCGAGCGGCGCAGCAGCACCAGGTGATGCAGGCGGGGATGCGTTAGCCCCCACCGGCTCCTAACCGGCGGGCGAGTTGACACCCCGGGGGCGCGCGGGCTATCGTTGCCGCCCAGCGATGCTCCACCCGCCCCGGAGGCCCCTGATCTTGCGCGCCCCACGCGCCCGCCCCCTGCTCCTGCTCCCGTTCGTGCTGCTGCTCCTCCTGGCGGTCGTGCGTGCGCAGGACGACTGCGAGATCCCCGGCCCTCGCCAGATCGCCACGCGGGTCGGGCTCATCGGTCTGACCGTCTCCAATTACGGCGACGTCGGCAACTACCTCGCCAACCCGTCCCAGCCCAGCTGCGAGTACCCGCTCAACAGCAACGTCGAGCACATGTACCACGGCGGCCTCTGGATCGGCGCGCGCAAGGCCGACGGCACCGTCCACGTCTCGACCGCCGCCCAGGACGCCAACGGCGTGAACGAGGGCGAGGAGCTGCTCGAGTTCGAGAGCTACGTCAACCCGGACGACTCCTGCGACCCCGAGAACTTCGTCCTCGAGTGGTCCAACAGCGCGGTCGACCCCAACTACACGCCCGAGGCGCTGTCCACCCAGCACATCCAGGCCGTGTTCGACGACTCGGGGCAGCCGCTGCGCAAGCAGCTCGGCGTGAAGGTCACCATGCGGGCGCTGGCCTGGAGCCCGCCGTACGCCGACGACTTCGTGATCCTCGACTACGCCATCGTCAACGCGAGCCAGTCGACCCTCTTCGACGTCTACGTCGGCTTCTGGAACGACAACACGGTGGGCAACACGACGGTCACCAACCCCTACGACGATGGCGCGGCCGAGCCGTGGAACTTCTGGGACGACTTCGACGGCTGCCTCGGGGCGGTCGGCCACGTGCCCGAGGAGTACACCGTGCCCAGCGATCCCGACATCTGGATGATGTGGGAGCGGGACGACGACGGCGAGGAGGGCCTGGCCACCAGCTGGGTCGGCAACCGGCTGCTCGGCGCGCTGCCGCCGGTGTCCCCGCCCGAGGGCATGCCCCCCGTGAGCTACCATGCCTGGCGCTTCCGCGGCGTGCCGGAGGAGGACTCCACCTACGTCGACGAGTTCGAGGGCGAGCTGCCCGGCAAGTACCAGCTCATGAGCGACGGCGGCTTCACCGTGGGCGAGACCCAGGAGGGCGACTACTCGGCGGCCAGCAACTGGGTGCAGATGATGGCCACCGGACCGTGGCCGGTGCTCAGCCCCGGCGACACCATCCGCACGACCTTCGCCGTGGTCTGCGGGGCCGACTCGCTCGGGCTCCTGGCCAACAGCCGCGTCGCGCAGCTGGCGTACGAGGACGGCTTCCAGATCCCGGGCGGCCCGCCGTCGCCGGTCCTGCAGGCGGCCTACGAGTGGAACACCGTCAAGCTGCAATGGGCGCCCGGCGACACGGTCGACGCCGACGGCAACGAGCTGCCGCGCGATCACCCGGCGCGTTCGCCGGAGTTCCACGTCTCCGAGATCACCGGCGAGCCCGACTTCCAGGGCTACCGGGTCTACCGCTACCAGGGGCTGGACATCGAGGAGGATCCCTACAGCGTCGCCACCCTGGTCGCGCAGTTCGACATCGTCGACGGCGTGGGCTTCGACACCGGCCTGCCGCCGCTGAACGAGGACGGCCGGCGGGAGTTCGTCGACACCGGCCTGCGGGACGGCCTGCCGTACTGGTACTCGGTCGTCTCGTACTCCGCGCCCAACGTCGAGGAGGGGCTGCCCGAGTTCCCGAGCGGGTTCAACGAGAACGCGATGCTGGTCTTCCCCGGCCCGGCGCCGGTGGCGACGTCCAGCGCCGGTCGGGTCACCGTCGCGCCCAACCCGTACCGCGCCGGTAGCCACTTCGACAACCCGGGCGGCGAGGTGGAGCTCGGCCGCAAGATCTGGTTCCTGAACCTGCCGCCGCGCTGCCGCATCAAGATCTACACGGTCGCCGGCGACCTCGTGCGCACTCTCGAGCACGAGGACCCGGTCGACGGCAAGATCGCCTGGGACGTGCTGAGCGAGTACGGCCGTGCCATCGCCAGCGGGCTGTACGTCTACGTGGTGGAGAACCTGGACTCCGGCGAGGTCCAGCGCGGGAAGCTGGTGATCATCAAATGAGGCGCATGCTCGGTGTCCTGGTTCCGACCGTGCTGGCGACCGCCCTGATCGTCGCCTGCACCAACGAGCCGTTCGACCCCGCGTCGATCCCGAACAGCCCGCCGTCGGTGCGCTTCTACGCCGGCGTGGTCGACTCGAGCGGCGACCTGAACTCGACCAGCTATTCCTCGCGGACGTTCCACTGGAGCGGAACGGACGACGATGGCGAGGTGGTGCGGTACTTCGTCTCCGTGCGACCCGACTCGGCCGTGCCCGCGCCCTGGGACACGACCACGCGCACGGACACCACGATGACCTTCGCCACCGATGATCAGGGCGAGGCGCAGGCCACCTTCCTGCTGGCGTGCGAGGACGACCGCGGCGCGGTCAGCGACACCGTGGTGCAGTACGTGCCGCTGCGCAACTTCCCGCCGGCGCTCAACTTCCAGAGCGATTTCGACCCGCTGGTGAACCTGCAGCGCGAGTTCGTGATGGATGGCGAGACGGTCGTCGACACCGTCTACTGGAACTACGGCGTGATGAACGTGCGCTGCTTCGCCTTCGACCTCGACGGCAACCAGACCATGGACACGTTCTATCGCTACACGCTGAGCGACGACGAGCCCACCGGGACCTACGACGCGGACGATCCGCTGGCCGATCCCATGCAGCACTGGCTGCGCGTGCCGTTCGACGGGATCGGCGACGTCTACGAGTTCGGCTTCCTGCTCGACGACGTCCCGCCTGGCGATCGCACGCTCACCGTCGCGGTGGCCGACGAGGCGGCGGCCGAGTCGCGGATCACGCTCTCCTGGGAGGTGCGCGCGCCGGTCGACGTCGGCGATGCGGCCGGGTCGCGCATCCTGATGGTGCCGGACAACTCGGCGCCGTTCACCCGCGACTTCTACCGGGGTGTGCTCGACGAGGTCTTCGGGGCCGGCACCTACAACGAGTACGACTTCTGGTTCGGGTTCCCCGACCGGCCGTCGTTCCTGCTCGAGACCCTGCGCCTGTTCGACGTGATCCTGTGGTTCGACGGCGGCGGCACGAGCAGCGTCCTCGAGCGCGCGGCGGCGACCGACGGCGTGCTGCAGCAGTACCTCGCGCCGCTAGACGGCAGCGATCCCGGCAGGCTGGTGATGATCAGCCGCAACCTGACCGGCAACCAGTCGGGCATCCCCGCGCCGTTCCGCCAGCGTGTGTTCGGGATCAGCCCGTCGGCCGATCCGGCGCCCGAGCTGCGGCCGTCCAGCAGCACGCTCTCGCTCGAGATCCAGGGCGCCGAGGCGTACCTGCCGCCGCTGCGGCTGGCGAATCTCTTCGGGCGCGGACGCGGTCTGCAGCCGCGCTACGACGAGGACGATCCGTACGACGAGCTCTACCGCTTCGAGCCGTGCATCCGCTGCTGGAACGGCCAGCCGCCGACCCAGGAGTGGGCGCCGCTGATCGCCGTGCGCCGGCCGAAGCGGGACGACCAGCGCTTCGCCTCCGCGGTCGGCATCTCCTACGAGATGCACACCATGCAGCGCGATGGCGTGGTCGAGGCGCTGGCGGGTATCTTCCAGTACGAGCTGGGGGTGGCCGCGCCGTGATCCGCCGCCTCGCCACCGTGGTGCTGCTGGCATCGACCGTCCTGGCCGGGACGGCCGCGGCCCAGGTCACGAGCACGGGCATCATCAAGGGGCAGATCTTCGACGGCGAGACCGGCGAGCCCATGCCGTACACCAACGTCTACATCGCCGGCACCAACATCGGCACCATGGCCTTCAGCGACGGGTACTTCTTCCTGCGCGGCCTGCGGCCGGGCACGTACACGGTCAAGGCCAGCTACATCGGCTACGGCGTCGTGTCGGAGACGGTCCGGCTCGAGCCGGGCGGCGTCGTGCACCTGGAGTTCACCCTCGAGGTCGAGGAGATCTACGTCGATCCGATCACCGTCGCGGCCACGCGCAAGCTGATCGAGATCGACAAGACCGGCACCAGCCACTACCTCTCCAGCAAGCAGATCGAGGCCATGCCTCTCGACCAGCTCGTGGACATGATCGCCCACCAGCCGGGCGTCGCACTGCAGGACAACCAGATCCACATCCGCGGCGGACGGGCCGACGATACCCAGTTCATCGTCGACGGCATGTCGGTGAACGACCCCCTGGCGGGCGGCGGCTACGGCTACCAGATCGACCCGTCGATCATCAACGAGATCGAGGTGCTCACCGGCGGCTTCAACGCCGAGTACGGGCAGGCGGTCTCCGGCGTGGTGAACGTCTCGACCAAGGAGGGCGGGGACCGCCTCGAGGGGAAGGTCTCGCTCAAGCGCGACTACGTCTGGCAACGGGTGCCCAAGAACGACCACCGCGGCTGGGACGACCTGACCGACTTCACCGAGGGCCAGAACATCGACGTCCTCAAGGCCTCGCTGAGCGGGCCGGATCCGCTGGGCGCCGGCCTCTTCGCCGGCCTGCGCTCGCTCGGCCTCGACGTGCCGGGCAGGACCTACCTGCTGGTCTCCGGCAGCGTCGACATCCGCGACGGCTACCTGCCGCGCTACTCGCGCCAGAACCAGCTCGAGTCGCCGCTCTACTCGGACACCTTCTGGTCGCCCCGCCAGCAGAACGACTGGAACGGCCTGGCCAAGTGGACCTGGGTGCTCTCGCCCACGGAGAAGCTCTCGATCTCGGCCAGCCGGCAGGTCGGCATCTCGCAGGGCTTCCACCTGCCCGGCGAGGGCTTCCCGCGGCCGTGGATCGACAACCTCGACAACTACCTCGTGTTCACCAACGAGAACATCCTGACCAACGTCTACTGGCGGCAGGTGCTGTCGGAGACCGACTGGTACGAGATCACGCTGGGCCGGAACTGGTCGCGACAGCACATCAACGTCAACGGCAACGACGATTTCACGACCTACGAGCGCGCCCGCTACTCCAACACCGATCCGTCGCGGGCCGCCACGGGTTCGGCCGACCGCTGGCACGATCACTACGCCGAGGCCTGGACGCTCAAGGGGGCCTACTCGTTCTACGGCGGCGCGGGCAACCAGTTCAAGACGGGCCTGGAGCTGAGCTTCACCGAGATGCAGCTCGTCGACCTCTCCGGCTCGCTGGCCTCGCCGCCGGCAGGCAAGCTGGCCTACCGCGAGGACGTCTTCAGCGCGCATCCGATCATCGGCGCGGCCTACTTCCAGGACACGGTCGAGTACTTCGGCCTGATCCTCAACGCGGGCGTGCGCGCCGACTTCTGGGCGCCCGGCCGCGAGGTCGAGGACGTCATGGCCAACAACGACGACTACCTGTTCATCTTCGACGACATGGTCGAGGAGTTCGAGCAGGGCACCGACCGCGTGTTCGGACGCAACTGGAAGGCCCGCCTCTCGCCCCGGCTCGGCCTCAGCTTCCCGGTCACCCGCCAGGACAAGTTCTTCTTCAACTACGGCCACTTCAGCCAGTGGCCGCGGTTCGCCTACGTCTACCCGCAGCTGCGCGCGCAGACCGCGACGTCGGTCCAGCTGCTGGGCAA
>WJIQ01000394.1 GCA_014730255.1 bacterium
AGGCCATCGAGGATGACGTCCACCGTGGGTGACGCTTTCTCCATGAACTGTCTATGGAAGAGGATGCAGTGTCGTCCGAGTCGTTCGATGTGGAGGTCGATTGTCGCTGGGGAGGTCTCGAGGACGCGGGCGACCTGCCGGTTGGCGGCGCCGGAGACGGCGTGTTTCTGGACCTGGGGTAAGAGGTCGGGTCGTTTGAGCCAGTACGAGGTCTCGAAGGTCTGGGATGAGAAGGTGCGTCCGCAGGCCTTGCAGCGGAAACGGGGAACGGTGTAGGGCGGCTTGAGCCGGGTGAAGGATCCGAAGCGGATGTAGGGCCAGGGTCCCGATTGGGCCTCGGAATAGGCACATTCGGGGTTGGGGCAGTGGGGAGGTGTCGCAGGGCATGGATATGGGGTTTGCGTGCTCATGAGGGGGTGCTGGGCAAGGCCTGGGCCCGACAACACTCTCTGAGGCACAACCCTTGATCTGCCGCTGGATCCCTGGCACCATCCCTCCGCCCGCTCCCGGAAAGGACCGCCATGATCTTCACCACCGACATCACGATCCGCGGCTACCACATCGACGTGCACGGCCATGTGAACAACGCCCGCTGGGTCGAGCTGCTCGAGGAGGCCCGCTGGCGCTGGCTCGACGCCGAGGTCGACCTCGCCCGCTGGCGCGACGAGGGGCAGGGGATCGCGGTCACCAACCTGGACGTCACGTACCGCCGGCCCGCCCACGCCCACGAGGTCGTCGAGTTCCGCTGCTGGATCACGAGGCTGGGCGGCCGCAGCGCGGTCTGCCATCAGGAGGCGTGGCGTAAGACGGGAGACGAGCGCCTGATCGAGGCCGACGTCACCTTCCTGCTGATCGACCTCGAGACCGGGCGGCTGCGGCCCATGGCGGGCGACGCGCGCGAGATGTTCGCGAGGTATCTCCAGCGCGAGGCCCGCGCGTGACGGTCAGCCGCTGGCGGGCGGTGGGGCCGGGGCTGCTGTTCGCCGGGGCGGCCATCGGCGGCTCGCACCTGGTGCAGTCCACGCGTGCGGGCGCCGGGTGGGGCTTCGACCTGCTCTGGGCGGTGGTGCTGATCCTGGCGGTGAAGTACCCGTTCTTCGAGTACGCCCACCGCTACACCGCGGCCACTGGCGAGAGCCTCCTGCACGGGTACCGTCGGCTCGGCCGGTGGGCGCTCTGGCTCTTCCTGGTGGTGGCCATCATCAGCGCGATCATCAACGCGGCGGCGGTGACGATCGTGGCCGCGAGCCTGCTCGGCTCGCTTCTGGGGCTGGAGTGGTCGCTGGCGCGGCTGTCGTCGCTGGTGCTCGGGGCGGTGGCCGTCCTGCTCGTGGGTGGGCGGTACCGCACTCTCGACCGCGCGATGAAGGGCATGATCTCGTTGCTGGCCGTGCTCACGGTCGCCGGTGTCGCCGTGGCCATCTCGCACGGCGCAGCGGGCGATCTCGGCGCGCCGCGGCCGGAGATCTGGACCGTCTCCGGGGTCGCCTTCCTGCTCGCGCTCATGGGCTGGATGCCCGCGCCCATCGACATCGGCGTGTTCTCGTCGCTGTGGACGCTGGCCAAGAACCGCGCCGATCACCGGCAGGCCAGCGTCGCCGACTGTCGCTTCGACTTCCACCTCGGCTACCTGGTGACCAGCGTGCTGGCCGTGGCGTTCGTCAGCCTGGGCGCGCTGGTGATGTTCGGCACCGGCGAGGAATTCGCCGCGAGCGGGCTCGCGTTCGCCGGCCAGCTCACCGAGATGTACGTGCGGACGCTCGGCGACTGGACCCGGTGGATCATCGCCACGGTGGCCTTCATCACCATGTACTCGACCACGCTGACCGTGTGCGACGGCTACACGCGGACGCTGCTCGGCATCGGGCGCCTGCTGCGTGCGGGTGAGGCGTGGGAGGAGACCGATGCGGCGGCCGGACGGGGCGACTACGTGGGCCTGCTCCTGGTGCTGATGGTCGTCGCCTGGCTGATCATCGCGTTCTGGCTGAGTGGTCTGCGCACGCTGCTCGACGTGGCGACGATCGCCGCTTTCCTGACCGCGCCGATCGTGGCCTGGCTGAACTTCGCGGCGGTGCGACGCGAACCGGTACCGCCGGGGGATCGGCCCGGGCGCGCGCTCTCGGCGATGTCGTGGGCGGGGATCGTGTATCTGGTGGGGTTCTCGGTGGTGTTCGTGGTGACGCGGGTGGGGTGAGGGTGTCGCTGACGGTCTCGTCGCCTGCGCGAGAGCGCTCCGCTGAGCGTGGATCTCCTCGAGATGACGAGGGTGATCCGGAGGTCGGCGCACGACCGGGGGTGGCTCCTCGAACAGTCGCCACGGCAACGGGAGATCGTGGTCGGGGTCGTGACTGCGTCGGCCAACAGGGATGGCCAGACGCCTGAATCCGGACGATCCCGAATTCGATGTGATTTTTGATCATCGGCGATCATCTGTGCTATGATCAGCGACGAGGTCCATGTTCCGGCGCGGCCGCGCGACATCCTCGGCCCGGCACCCGTCCCGCCACCTCTGGCCAGCGGGAGGGTGCATCATGAAGCCCATCATCATCGCCACCGCCATCATCGCGTCGCTGCTGCCGCTCGCGGTCCCGGCGCAGGAATGCGTCGAGTACGACGACTACTTCCACTGGGTCCGGGACGTCGACGACGTCACCGGCTGCGTGGACGCCGTCCACCATCAGGTCGGCTTCGACGGCTACACGTATCTGTCCTGCGCCGAGGGTATCAAGGTCCTGGATTCCTCGTCCCAGGCCGACCCGATCCTGCTGACCACGGTCGCCGTTCCCGCCGGAGACGCCCGGCGGATGCACATCGACAACGGTCGGCTGTTCGTCGCCACCGGCGGCCACGGACTGGCGATCTACGATCTCGCCGACCCGGCCGCGCCGACCCTGCTCGGAGATACGGGCGTGGATGGATTCTCCGAGGCCGTCTTCGCGGTCGGCGTGGTCGCCTATGTCGTCGGAGACAACCCCGAGCTCAAGATCGTCAACATCGGCGACCCGACCCATCCGTTTCCGACCAGCTACGATCTGAACATCCTCGGTCGCGGCGAGGACATCGTCGTCACCGACGGCCATGCCTACGTGGCCGAGCGCTACGAGGGCCTGGTCGCCGTCGACGTCGTCCCGCTCTCCGACATGCACGAGGTCGGCTTCGTCGGGACCGGCGGCGCGTCGGGCGTGTGCCTCTCGGGCGACGAGCTCTACGTCGCCGGTCATGATGGCCTGTACGTCGTGCAGATCGACAACCCGGCCAACCCGCAGATCCTCGGTCATGCCGACAACATCGGGGACCTGCGGGACGTCACGGCCTTCTCGGGCCGGGCCTACACGGTGAGTTACGGCCATGGCGTGCAATCCTACGATGTCACCGACCACCTCGATCCCCGTCTGGTCGGGCAGCTGGAGTTCGAGGACGGCACGCGGGGCGTGACCACGCTGTTCGGCATCGCCAACATCTACGTCGTCGGCGATGGCCCGATGAGGGTGGTCCGGACCATCAATCACGCGTGCCCGGCCCCGTTCGGGGACGTCGATCTGCCGGATCGTCCCCTGGCGACGGTCCGCGACGGCCGCCATGTCTACGTGGCTGCCGGCGAGGCCGGCCTGCAGGTGATCGATCTCCAGCACCCCGCCGGTCCCCGCGTGATCGGCCAGGCCGCGACGAGCCAGCTGGCGCGGGATGTCGACGTCGCGGGGTCGCGCGTCTACGTCGTCACCGGAACGGGCGGCATGGAGGTGTTCGACATCTCCAACCCCGCCGCGCCGACGCTGGCCTACACCTTCACCCTGGCCGACATCATCGCCCAGGAGATCGAGGTCGTCGGGTCGCAGGCTTACCTCATCGACGGAGTCTTCCGGCTGCGCGTGGTCGATGTCAGCGAGCCGGATTCGGCATCGCTCATGGGAACGGCGGTGATCGACGACTATTCCAGGTGCCTCGCCGTGGTCGGCGAGCTGGCCTATACCGCGACGAGTGACGAGAGGCTCTGCATCGTCGACGTCTCCGTGCCCGCCGCACCATATCGCCTCAGCTCGACCTCCCTGTCCTGGCTCGACGTGATCTTCGGGCTCGACGCGAGCCCCGACGGCATGGTCTACCTCGCG
This sequence comes from bacterium, assembly GCA_014730255.1. Classification (GTDB taxonomy): domain Bacteria; phylum Krumholzibacteriota; class Krumholzibacteriia; order LZORAL124-64-63; family LZORAL124-64-63; genus Glo-17. Next base: position 4,110 of record WJIQ01000394.1, read on the forward strand.
TGCGAGACCAGGGGGTTGCTGGTCGTCGACGCCACCGACCCCGTCTTCCCGGAGGTCATCGGCGAGTACCAGGTGCACGAGCAGATCTACGACGTGGAGGTCGTCGAGCCCTACGTCTACGTACTCGACCTCGTCGGCGGGGTGCGCGTCCATCACGCGTCCGGCCCGGCCCAGCTCGACTGGCTCGGATCGTTCTACCATCGGCTGGGACACAGACTCGAGGCCGACGACACCTGCCTGATGGTCATGGACGACGATGGGGTGGCGATCGGACCGGCGCAGTGCGGTGCTGTCACCGAGGTCGCCGAGCGCGTCCCGGCCGCCGCGACATCCCTCGCGGTCGCGCCGAATCCCTTCAACCCGCGGGTCCGGGTCTCCTTCGCCATCGCGCACGGAGGGTTGGCCCGCGTGGACGTGTACGATCTCGCCGGCCGGCGGATCGCCACGCTCGCCGAGCAGAGCTTCGCGGCCGGTCGCCACACGCTGACCTGGAACGGTGAGGATCGCCGGGGCCGCACGGTCCCGAGCGGCACGTACCTCGTGCGATTGGTCACCGGAAGCGAGCAACGGACACGCAAGGTGACGCTCTCGCGCTAGCCCGGATCATTCACGAAGGGCCTGCTGCGGCCGGCCAAACGGCTGCCAGAACACGCCTTCTCGGTCTGGCTCGGTCAACGTACCGCATCGGGTACGCCTCCCTCGCCAGCCCTTGCGAGGTCGTGTTCTGGCAGC
>WJIQ01000395.1 GCA_014730255.1 bacterium
CTCCATCGACGGCCTCTCGCGCGAGACCTACGAGCCCAGCCGCGTGGGCGTGAGCTTCGACCGCGTCTACGAGCGCGTGCCCGCGTTCCTGAAGATCTGGCGCGAGGAGGGCTACGAGGAGAAGGGCGTCTTCACCGAGGTGCGCTGCATCGAGGTCCCCGAGAACCGGCACGAGCTGGACGACTACAAGGCGTTCTGGGGCCCGCTGTGCAGCGAGGTCGTCGTCACCCAGCTCTACCAGTGGCCGTGGACCGGACAGAAGCCCGAGGACGTGGTCAGGAAGCCTTGCCTGAAGGTCCTCGACGAGCTGTTCGTCTACGCCAACGGCAACGTGACCATGTGCTGCTGGGACGTGCACGAGAAGGCCGTGATCGGCAACGTGCGCGAGCAGACGATCGAGGAGATCTGGAACGGGTACGCGGTGACGCAGCTGCGGAATCTGCTCGACGACGGGCGGCGGGATCTGATCCATCTCTGTTCGCGGTGCAATGCTTACGAGGGGTACGATTTCTCGCGGTTCGAGGGCACGCCGTAGAGGGGCCATCATGCACACGCGCCCCGCGGGCTTGGGCTTCGCTTCGCTGCAGAGTCGCCCGCGGGGCGCGTGTGCATGATGGCCCCCTTCGGAGGTGGCGGGTGTCGGGAGAGGGTGGTGAGCTTGCGTTGGTGGAGGGGGAGGTTGGAGGGGGAGCGTTCTTGACCCCATAGGAGTGGAATCGGTGCTTCGATTGGGTTGTGCCGCGAGGAATGTTGCAGGCCCGGCCGGAGTGCTGCAAAGGACGTCTGAACCGACGTTCGGGGCCAAAGATTGGCATTTTTTTGCCAACTTTTCGGCCATGAAATGGCCTGCAACATTCCTCGCGGCATAACCAATGGATCCAGCGCTGGTGTGTCGGGGGCGACGGGATCAGGGAGAGGCGTACGGGACGGGGTCCCGCAGACCGGCGGCGGCGAATCCTCGCAGGCGCAGGCGGCAGCTCTCGCACTGGCGGCAGGCCAGGTCCTCGCCGGTGTAGCAGGACCAGGTCAGGTGCAGGGGGGCGGCGAGTTCGGTGCCTCGCCGGACGATGCTGGCCTTGTCCAGCTCGATGAGCGGGGTGCGGATCTGGATGCGGGTCTCCGGGCGCGTGCCCTCGTCGATCGCGGACTGGAACGCCCGGTAGAACGACGCCCGGCAATCGGGGTAGCCGGAGCTGTCCTCCTCCACGGCACCGATGAACACGGCACCGGCGCCGAGCACCTCGGCCCAGCTCGCGGCGATGCACAGCATGTGGGCGTTGCGGAACGGGACGTACGTCGACGGAATCCGCGTGGGATCGGGGTCGCCGGTCTCCACCTCGAGCGTGGTGTCGATCAGGCTGGTGCCGCCGATGGTGCGCAGGTGGTCGAGGTCGGTCACCAGGCGGCGGTCGGCCGGCACGCCGTAGTGGTCGGCGATCTCGCCGAAGGCGCGCAGCTCGCGCCGCCAGGTGCGCTGGCCGTAGTTCACGTGCAGCAGCGCGAGGTCGTGCGTCCGCGCGGCCTCGGCCACGCAGACGCAGCTATCGAGGCCACCGCTGGCGAGCACCACGGCGAGGTCGCCCATCACACCCCCCTCTCCGCGCCGGGCCAGACCACCTTGTGCAGCTGCACCTGGAAGCGCACGGGCAGGCGGTCGCGCAGGATCCACTCCGCGAGATCGCGGGGCTCGAGCGCGCCCCAGCCCGGGGACATCGTCACCGGCACCCCGTCCGGCAGCCGTCGTCGCCGGGCGCCGGCCTCCACGCCGCCGGTGATCAGCGCGCGCGCCCACTCGTAGTCGGCCTCGTCGCTGAGGACGAGCTTGAGCTCGTCGTCCGGGGTGAGCCGGGCGATGCCGTCCCAGTCGATCTGGTCGGCCGCGATGCCGCTGGCGGGCGCCTTGACGTCGACCACGCGGCAGACCCCGTCGGGGACCTCGTCGAGGGCGACCGGGGCGCCGACGGTACCGCTGGTCTCGATCACGACGGCCAGGTCGCGGGCGAGCGCGGCGCGCATCAGGTCGACGACCTCCGCCTGCAGGAGCGGCTCGCCGCCGGTGACCAGGAGCATGCGGTGGCCGATCTCGTCGACCCGTGCCAGGACCGCGTCGACGGTCATCCGCTCGCCACCGTGGAACGCATACGCCGTGTCGCAGTATACGCACCGGCGGTGACAGCCGACGAGGCGAACGATCACGCAGGGCCAGCCGGAATGGCGTGACTCGCCCATGACCGCGGGGTATATTTCACTGATTCTCAGCATCGCCTGGCGGGCCTCGCGCGCCCGTGAAGGGCCGACAGCAGAAGGAGTTGGATCCGCGTGCGAAAGATAGTCACGACCCGTCGGGCCGACAATCACGCCACCGGGGCGGCCGTCGTCCTGCTGACCGTCCTGCTGATCGCCGGATGCGGGGGCGGCGACGGCGAGGACCAGGATCCGCGGGCCAGCGCCCCGCCAACGGCGCCGTGCCCCATGACCGTCGACGACACGGCCATGCGCACCTTCTACGCCATGGTCGACCGCATCGAGGCCGGCGAGGACGTCTCCCTCGACGACCTCGGTCGCCTGTTCGCCGAGCCGGAGCTCGACCGCTGGCGGCGCAGCTTCGCGCCCGACAACATCCCCCAGCGCTGGCTCGCCCGACAGCTCCACATCGCCCTGATCGGCGAGGAGGGCCTGCCCGAGCGGCTGCAGCAGAAGAGCAAGCAGGCCGACCTGATCTTCGGCTACCGCGAGGCCGTCAAGCAGCGCGAGCGCATCGAGACGCACGCGGCCTCGCTGCTCGATGGCGAGACGCTGTGTCGCGCGTACGAGCTGCTCGAGCGCTGGGCGCCCGCCGAGGCGATCCCCGACTCCTTGCCCATCCACCTGGTCGTCGGGTACCCGGAGATCCGCTACCACGACGGCCACGTCCACCTCGACCCCGGCCTGGCCTGGGCGGCGGGCCACGAGCAGCTGCCGCGGTTCCTGGCCGCCCTGGTCTACCGCGAGATCGCCCAGTACCCGGGACGCCCGCCGCACGCGGCCACTGGCCCGGCCATCCTGCTCGAGTCGCTGCGCGTGGTGCACAATCACGTCGTCCCGTCGTACGTCGAGCAGACCGCCGAGATCGTCTTCGATCCGCGGCACTCGCTCCTCTCGGGCGGCAGCGCGAGCCCGCAATCGATCTGCGAGCAGGCGTACCGGACGCTGGTCAGCCTGGACGCCGATCTGACGCGGGTCCGTGGGCTCGACCGGCCCTCGGACGAGGACTGGCGGCGGCTGTACCGGCTCTTCGTCGGCGCGCAGAGCTTCCAGGCCACGGCCTGGTACTTCGGCCAGATCATCGCCGCGCACGGCGGCGACGACCGGCTCGTCGCGGCCGCGCGCCATCCCGCCGACATGATCGCCGCCTACCAGGAGGCCGCCCTGGCCACCGAACCCGCCCCGGGCGCGCCCGAGGAATCGCTGGACTGGTACCTCACCAACCCGCCCGCGTTCTCGCCCGAGAACGCCCGCTGGCTCGACGAACGGCTTCGGGCCCATTTCGACGGCCAGGACTGAGCTGGCGATCTCCGGCCGACGACCGACGGGGCCCCGGATAGGGCCCCGTCGTCCTCGTCCATGGCGGATCGATGCGTGCGGTCTACATGTCCGGGTAGTGTCCGAACTGCGGCTGGATGTCGACCGGGATCGCGTCCAGCTTCGCCAGGGCGTCGGCCAGGACATCGGGCATGTGCGCGTAGGTCGCGATCATGGCCTCGGCCGCGGCGTAGTCGGCCTCGGCCTGCATCACGAGGATCTCGTTGAGCAGCAGCTCGATCGCCGGCAGGAAGCGGTCGAAGTTCACGTGGAACCTGCCCGTCTCCGGATCGTGAGCGATGGCGCCCTTGTCGAGCAGATAGTTGAACTGGATGGCGTTGGCCTGCCCGTGGGCCTCGTTGATGCCGAAGCGCACCGAGCGGAACATGCCCGCCAGGAAGGTGACCGGCTGCTTGCGGTCGATACCCGCCGCGAAGTAGTCGCGGCCGGCGGCGTCCAGCTTCAGGATGTCCCACATGCCCATCACGTCGGCCTTGACCTCCTCGATGGTCGAGTAGGTGTCCTTCAGCTCCAGGCGGACCTCGGTCTCGCGGCCGTCAATCACCAGCTTGCCGGGGCCGAGGCCGTGGCTCATCTCGTGCCACAGGGTGTGCATGAAGAAGCTCTCGGCGTTGACCAGGTCGACCTGGTCGTCGGCGATCACGACCTGGGCGATGGGCGCGAGGATCTGCTCGAACTTGGCATTCATCACGTTGCGCAGGAGCACCTTCTTGCTGCCCTTGGCCTCGCGGACGCGCTCGTCGTTGGGCAGGTTGAAGGCGATGGTCTGGATGCCCGCGCGGGTGTCGCCGCCGGAATAGACGAGGTCGACCACGCGGATGGGCGACTCGGCGCCGCGGTCGAGGTTCTTGTCCTCGTCGGGCAGCGGCAGGTTGGCCTCCAGCCAGGGCAGCTCGTCCTTGTAGCTGGCCAGCTGGGCCGACTGCTCCGGGTCGGTGACGGTGACGAACGCCTCGAAGGCCGCCTTGTAGCCGAACAGGCCGTCCTCGTAGACCTCGTAGGGGCCGATGGTCACCTCGACCACGGAGTCGAGGTCCATCCAGAGCATGTCCGACTCGTAGTAGTCGTCGGTCTCGAACGCGGTCGCACGCGCCTCGAGGAACGCCCGGAGACTCTCGTTCTCCGTCAGCTCGGCCGCGTTGCGCAGGTGCGTGGCCGCCTGCGCGAGCCCGGGGCCGAAGAAGTCGCTGTACGGCACGGCCACGAGGTCGCCGTCGGCATCGCGGCGCACCATGGTGAACAGCCCGTCCAGATCGGCCTCGCCCGAGGCGATCTTGTCGCGGTCGGCCCGGGTCATGTCCGTGGGATAGAAGTTGGCGCCCTCGGGTCGCTCCTGGTCGCCGATGAACGGCTCGTGATGCATGCGCCGGTCCCAGGGGCCCATGTTGATCGCGAAGTAGCGCTGCAGGGCCGCCCGATCCTCACCGCGATGGTCGGCGACCGCCCGGGCCAGGGCGTCGTAGCAGGGCGTGGCCTGCACGCGGAACAGGTCGTCCATGATGCTGCCGGCGGCGACCAGCTCGTCGAGGACCTGCTTCTGCGTGGCGTCGAGGACCGACAGGTCGGGCGTGATGTCCACCCGCGCGTAGGCCTCGGCGCGCCCGGCCATGTCCTCGGCCGTGGTCAGGGGCTCCTCGTAGCGGTCCTCGCAGCCCTGGTCGGTCCACCGGGGGGCGATCCATCGATTCACGACCTCGTCTCCCTCGCCGCCGCCACAGCCGGCTGCCAGCACGATCGCCAGCACCAGCAGGGCGATGCTCCAGTTGCGCAGCATCGGAACACTCCTTCGCCGGGTTGTGATGATGTCCAGGTCCCGGTGACGACCGGGTGGAGGTAATGTGCCTCATGCCGGCCGCCGGGTCAACCGGACGCGGGTACGAAAAAACCGCCCCGGGAGGCGGCGAAACGGACGGCGGCGATGGTGGAAGTGGCGGGAGCGACGAGACTTGAACTCGCGACCTCCGGCTTGACAGGCCGGCGTTCTAACCAAACTGAACTACGCCCCCGCCAGGAACGTAGGGCGAGAATATAGTTCGCCGCCCCGGTCCTGTCAATCGGAGCAAGGACCTTTTTCGACCTTTGCTCAGACCGCGTCCGGAGCCAGCCAGGGCGCCAGATCGCCGGACGTGCAGCCGGCCAGCCGGACGATCCGCCAGCCGGGACCGGCCAGGCGCGCCAGGTCGTCGCCCAGGCAGGGATGGCCGGCCACCAGCGCCTCGCCCACGGCCGCGAGCAGCGGCTCGAGCACGGTCGCCTGGGCGACCGTGAGCGGACGGTGCGAGGTCACCAGGAGCTGGGCGAACGGCGGCTGCGGAACCAGCCGCGGCGCCGCGGCGTCCAGGTGGGCGAGCTGCGGCCAGCGGGCCCGCAGGACCGCCTCGTTCACGGCGGCCGCCGGCAGACGGTCGCTCGCCGTCGTGTCCAGCCACAGGAGGCGTGGGTCGGCGAGCTGCAGGTCGATGCTCGCGGCCGCGCGCTGCCACGCCTCCCGGGCCGCGGCCGTCGGCGCCGGGGGCGTGTCCGCAGCTGGCTGTGACGTCAGCGGGTCCGGCGGCGCCGGCACCTCGGCGTCCAGCGGGAGCGCGCGCCAGGGGATCCCGCACAGCAGCAGGCGCTCGCAGCCCGCACCGGCGATCGCGTCGAGCCAGGCGGCCGGCAGCCGGCCGGGGTCGACGAGGCCCTCGTCGCGGCCGTCGCCGGGCACGATGCCGGCCGCGCGCATCGGCGCCCGCAGGGCCCCCATGCTGACGTCGTCCGACCAGAGCCCCACGGTGGCGCCGAACCGCGCCCGCACCTCGTCCAGGGCTGCGGCGTCCAGCGCCAGCGGCGGCCCGTCGGCCCGCGCGCGCAGGTGGCCGACCATGAGCGCGTCGGCGCCGGCGGCGATGGCGGCCTCGAAGGGGGCGACCTCGGCCGCCACGGGCGCCGAGGCCACCGTGTGCGTGTCGACCGCCGTGCCCCCGTGTCCCGGCCAGTGCTTGGCGCAGACGACCAGACCGGCCGCGCGGTAGCCGAGGACGGCGGCCTCGGCGTGCCGCGCCACCTTCGCCGGGTCGGCGCCGAAGCTCCGCGCGCCGATCACCGGGTTGCGCGATTCGGTGAGCACGTCGCAGCAGGGAGCGAGCACGCGACGCAGGCCGATCGCGTGCAGGCGCCGGCCGGTCTGCTCGCAGACGCTGCGCGTGAGGTCCGGATCGTCGAGGTCGCCCAGGGTCCGTGGCGACGGCGACGGGCCGACGGCGGCCTCGAGCGCGCTGACCGCACCACCCTCGTGGTCGGCGCAGATCTCGGCGCCCGCGCCGAGCACCCCGGCGATCTCGGCGATCAGCCGGCCGCACGCCTCCGGTCCATCGCAGTTGCGCGCGAACAGGATCAGGCCCGCCGGCCGCCACCGCGCGAGCCACTCGCGCTCGTGCGCCGCGAGCGTGCCGCCCTGCAGGCCGACGACCAGACGGGACGCCGCCGTCACGGCAGGGCCCCGGCGGCGAGCCGCTCGAGCCGCGCGCCCGGGTAATAGTGCGTCAGGATCGCCTCGAAATCCTGCCCGGCCCGCGCGCGGCCGATGGCGCCCACCTGGCACAGGCCGATCCCGTGCCCCCAGCCCTGGCCGCGGGCCTGGACCGAGCGGCCGGCCTCGACGCGGAGCTCGAACCAGGAGCTGCGCAGGAGCGACGAACCGCCGTCGGGTGGCCGCAGGACCCAGCGGGTCCGGTCCCCGCGCACGACGTACCGCCCCGCCTCGGTGGTGATCACGAGCCGGGCCACCCGTCCGCTCGCCGTCCGCGCCGTGACCTCCAGATCGAGCAACGCACCCGGCGCATCGGGCCGGGCGCCGGCCACCGCCGGCGTGAACAGGTCGCGCTCCCATCGCTGACGGCCGCCGGCGCTGGCGTAGGCCACGTAGTCGGGCAGCGTGCGCGCGAGCGTCGCGCTCAGCTCGTCCCAGGCCCAGCGCGTCTGCCAGGTGGCGTAGCGGCTCTCCGCGCACCACGGCCGGCCGTCCGGGCGCCGATCCGGGCGGGCGGCGAGCACCGGGTCGGCGTCGTACGGCCAGACCTCGTCGATGCTCGCGGTGTGCCCGCCGCAGGTCGAGTGGTAGTACGTGGGGACCAGCCGCTCGCCATGGCGGAGCACCAGGCCGGCGGTGCGCGCGAGGGCCTCGGTGCAGAGGGGGTCCTCCCAGTCGACCCCGCCGTAGGCCTGGTCGCGGACGTCGGCGAAGAGGTCGAACCCCCGCGCCCGCTGGGCGTCGAGCCGACCGATGGTGTAGGTGCGCGCGGCCACGGCCTGGGCGGCGACGGCGGCGAGATCGCGCCGGGCGCGCCCCGGACCGATCTCCCGCGGCACGACGCCCGCGAGATAGCTCTCGAGCTCCAGGACGTTGATCAGGGTCAGGCCCGCCTCGCCCGGCGTGGGGATCACGTGCAGCTCGCCCCGCCAGCGCCGGTCGTCCCAGCGCAGGACGTGGGCCGGGTCGATGGGCGCGACGGTGAGCCAGGGCGCGACCCGGGTGAACCCGTCGACGGTGGCGGCCACCTCCTCGCCGCGCCGCTCGAGCACGACGTCGAACGCCGGCTCGTGGGCGGTGACGTCGGTGGCATGGGCGCGCTCGGCCAGTTCCCAGGGCCCGTCCGCGCCCAGGCGCAGCTGATCGGCCCCCTCGGTCAATCCGATGCGCACGAGGATCGGTCCGCCCGGTGCGGCGGCAGGCGGCGGGCCGACGGGCCTCTCACCCGGACCGACCCGCTTGGGCGCGAGGCACCCGCCGGCGAGGAGGGCCACCAGGGCGACCATCAGGAACGTGGCGGCCGGCGCCGCCCGCGGGC
>WJIQ01000396.1 GCA_014730255.1 bacterium
ACGGCCCGGTCGATCATGGCCAGCCCGCGCTCGCGGTCGCCGGTGGGCAGCATGAGGAGCCTGGAGAGCAGCTGGAACAGCCGCGGCACCGCGTCCGTGAAGTACAGGTAGGAGCCGAGCAGCCCGTTGGCGATGGGGTCGGCGGGATGGACCGCGAGGTAGGCCTCCAGGTCGTCCTTGCCGCGGCCGGCGTCGCGGCCGGCGGAGTAGAAGCTGCGCGCGAACGCCTTCAGCTGCGAGTGGACCATCCAGGCCCAGCCCCGGTAGAAGCGCAGGTCGAGCCGATCGCCGTCGGCCTCGAGCCCGGCGTCGCAATGGGCGATCACCTGCTCGAGCAGGTCGTAGGTGGGCTCGGCGACGGCGCGGGTGACGGTCTTGTCGTCGTCGTCGACGGGGATCGCCTCGAGGTTCAGGCGGGCGCGCGCCAGCAGGTACAGGGGCTGGCCGGCGCAGGTGTCGGCCACCGCCGCGAGCAGGCGATCGGCCTGGTCGGCGCGGCCGTCCATCACGAGCTCGAGCATGCGCTGGTACTCGTCGCCGGTGAGGTCGCGGACGCCGGCGGCCGGGGCGGAGGGCGCGGGGGTCGCCAGGAGCAGGGGCGTGGCGAGCGCGGCGAGGATGAAAGGTCTGCTTATCTTCAGCATGATGGTTATGCCGCGAGGAATGTTGCAGGCCCGATTCTCGCGCGAATGTTGGCAAAAAAGTGCCAATTTTTCGCGTCCGTCGACCCCGGACGGCCTCCCGGGGGTCCCTGGATCCTGCCTGCAACATTCCTCGCGGAACAACCCATGGTAAGCCTGTCTTTTCGGTTGGCCCACCCCGGGCGACCCCACGAGGAAGGACCGCGATGCCAGCCACCGGACCGCCGGTCCTCATCTACGACGGCCAGTGCCCCTTCTGCCGCGGCACGGTGAGCCTGCTGCAGGCCTGGGAGAGGCCCGGGTCGCTCCGCTACGCGCCGGCGCTCTCGGACGAGGGCCGGGCGCTGCTCGCGCGGCATGGTCTCGAGGCCGAGACGCTCGGCGCGGTCGTGCTGATCGACGGCGAGGACCTGTGGCAGGCCAGCGACGCGGTCTGGCGGGCGGCGAGCCGGCTGCGCTGGCCCTACAAGGCGCTCATGCACGTCCGCTGGATGCCGCGCGCGCTGCGCGAGTGGGCGTACGGCCTCATCGCCCGGATGCGCCCGCGTGACGACCGTTCGACGGGAGGGGGCTGAGGCGATGGCCGATCGAACCGGCGGCGGCGAGGTCCGCCTGATCCTGGGCGACCAGCTCTCCGGCGCGCACCCCTGGTTCGCCGCGACCGATCGCGAGGTCACCTACCTGATGGTCGAGGCCCGCGGCGAGCTCACCTACGCCCATCACCACCGCCAGAAGGCGGCCGCCTTCCTGGCGGCGATGCGGGCGTTCGCGAAGGGGCTCGAGCGCGACGGCCATCGCGTGCGCTACCTGCGGGCCGACGACCCCGACAACGCGGGCGATCTCGGCGCGCAGCTCGCGGCGACCGTCGACGAACTGGACGCCGCGAGCGTCGCCTGGCTCGAGCCCGACGAGTGGCGGGTCGACCGGGCGCTGCGCGAGGCGGCGGCCGGGCTCGCCGTGCCGTGGCGCGTGGAGTCGACGCAGCACTTCGTCACCGGCCGGGGCGAGGTCGGCGATTTCTTCGCCGGCAAGAAGCGCTGGCTGCAGGAGTCGTTCTACCGCCACCTGCGCCGACGCCACGACGTGCTCATGGACGGCGACGAGCCGGCCGGCGGCCGCTGGAACTTCGACGCCGACAACCGCCACCCGTGGGACGGGGCGGTGCCGGTGCCCGTGCCCCCGCGCCACGACCACGACGTGCGGTCGATCCTCGGCATGCTCGACGCGCAGGGCGTGCCCATGATGGGCCGCGATCCGGAGGGCGGCCGGCTCCAGGTCCCGGTCACGCGCACGGACGCCGAGCGGCACCTCGCCTGGTTCCTCGACGAGGCCCTGCCCTGGTTCGGTCGCTACGAGGACGCGATGAGCCGCGAGCATCCGACGCTCTTCCACTCGCAGCTCTCGTTCGCGCTGAACGTCAAGCTGCTGTCGCCGCGCGAGGTGATCGACGCCGTGGTCGCGCGCTGGCAGGACGACCCCGGGCGGTACCCGCTGCCGGCGGTCGAGGGTTTCGTGCGCCAGGTGCTGGGCTGGCGCGAGTACGTGCGTGGGATCTACTGGGCGCACATGCCGGACTACGCCACGCGCAACCACCTCGGGCACGCGCGTCCGCTGCCGTCGTGGTACTGGACCGGCGAGGTCGAGGCCGCCTGCCTGCGCGCCTGCGTGGGCCAGTCGCTCGACACCGCGTACGCCCATCACATCCAGCGGCTGATGGTCCTGGGCAACTTCGCCCTGCTCGCCGGCTGCGATCCCGACGAGGTCGACGCCTGGTACCTCGGCGTGTACGTCGATGCGGTCGAGTGGGCGCAGCTGCCCAACACGCGCGGCATGAGCCAGTTCGCCGACGGCGGGCTGCTGGCGACCAAGCCGTACGTCTCGGCCGCGGCCTACATCAGGCGCATGAGCGACCACTGCCAGGGCTGCCGCTACGACCCGAAGCAGCGCACCGGCCCGGACGCCTGCCCGTTCAACAGCCTGTACTGGGACTTCCACGCGCGGCACCGCGAGACGCTGGCGTCGGTCCCGCGCATCGGGCAGGTCTGGCGCACGTGGGAGCGGTGGGACGAGGCCACGCGGGCGGCGATCCGCGCCCGCGCCGCCGAGGTGCTCGACCGGATCGAGGAGTTGTAGGGGCCGCGGGGCCCCCGGGGGACCCCCCGCTCATCGGCGCTCGCCCTACCGCACCAGCACGACCTTCCCGCTCATCGCCTCGCCGTCGACCACCGCCCGTGCCAGGTAGACGCCGCTGGCGAGGGCCCGGCCGCGGTCGTCGCGGCCGTCCCAGCTCAGCGCATGGGGGCCGGCGCCGCGCAGCGGGCCGTCGTGGAGGCGGGCGACGCGGCGGCCGCGCACGTCGTAGAGGTCCACGCGCACGCGGGCCGCCCCCGCGGCGGGCAGGTCCAGCCGGATGGTCGTGCGCGGGTTGGCCGGGTTGGGGTAGCAGGACAGGCTCGCCGCGTGGGGCGCGATCGCGCGGTCGCGCGCGCCGGTCACTGCGTCGCCGTACCGCGTCTCCCGCCAGGCGAGCGTCGCCGGTTCGACCGTGGTCCCGGCGCGCCGGACCTGCACCCAGCGCATGTCGTTGGGCGCCGGCACCGTGTTGTCGCCGGCGGGCTGCCACGGCTCCCACTCGATCATCGCCAGCTCGTCGAACCAGGCCGTGCCCTCGCCCTGGTCGGGCGGCCAGGCGCCGCAGCGCAGCTCGAAGTAGGTCGCGTGCAGCGGCGAGTCGAGGTCGCGCCACTGGCGGGTCCAGTCCAGGTCGCCGGTCACGGGCGCGGCGAGGTCGAGGCTCACCAGCGGGTTCTCGGTGTAGCGGTTGTCGTAGAAGCGGGCCATCACCCTGGCGGGAGGCGCGCCGGCGCCGCGCACCCAGGCCACGGCGGTGTGCTCGCGCGCGCCGTCGCACGGCAGGTGCTTCTCGAGGTCGGTGCCGGTCTGGTCGGCATCGCCCGCGGCGCGGCGCAGGGCCAGCGAGCGCGCGCCGGCGAGGGCGACCGTGTCGTCGAGCCACTCGTCGGCGGTGTTCACGTCCCAGAGGTCGGCGCCCTCGGACTCGAAGCCGCCGAGCCAGAGCACGTCGCGGCCCCAGCGCACCTCCCAGTTGCCGCCCTCGAGCACGGCCTCGATGCCCGAGAGGAAGGCGTCGCCGCCCACGGCGACCGGCGCGGAGACGACCCGGCCGTCGCGCACGGCGAGGTCCAGCGGCGCCTGGCGCGTGGCGACCGTCGAGTCGGCATCGGCGCGCGCGAGCAGGATGCGGCCGCGGATCCCGTCGTCCATGGGCACGACCAGGGCGTTCATGGGCCGCGAGTAGTCCGCCAGCCGTTCGACGATGTGGCGGGCGAGGGTGCCGGTGGCCGGCCGCGGGATCCAGTGGTTGATCCACGCCGGGGTGAAGGTCTGCCCGACGATGCCCGTGTCGTCGATCTCCAGGGTGAGGACCATGGTGGGCATGGTCTCGGGGTAGTAGAGGTCGAAGACGAAGTTGCCCAGGCAGTGGGCGATGAGCTTGCCCTCGTACGACTCGAAGCCCTGCAGGACGTGCGGGTGGTGGTTGATGAGGACGTCGGCGCCATAGTCGATGGCCAGGCGGCGCAGCTCGCGCTCGCCCGGCGTGGGCTCGGTGCGGAAGGTGAAGTCCGGTGCGTCGGGGTCGGGCGCGGACGCCTCGACGGGTGGCGGGCCCCCGGCGAGGCGGCCGTCCGGGGGCGGGGCGGTCTCGTACTCGTCGCCGCTGTGGGTCTGGACGATGACCACGTCGCTCTGGTCGCGGCAGCCGTCGATGGCCTTCTCGAGGTTGTCGGGCAGCAGGTAGGCGAAGCCGGGCTTGCTGGCGCCGGCGTCGAGGAACGGCTGGTAGTTCCACTGGCGTCCGGTGCGGTTGCAGAGGCCGACGAAGCCCAGGCGCACGCCGCGCGCCCCGTAGTAGGCGGGCAGCAGGGCGAAGTCCTCGGTCACGCCGGCGCCGCAGTAGGGGATGCCCAGGCCGTCGAGGCCGTCCATGGTGTCGAGCATGCCGATCTCGCCGTAGTCGATGATGTGGTTGTTGCCGAGGGTGACCACGTCGATGCCCGCGTATGCGATGCCGGCGATGTTCTCGGGCCGGCTGCGGAACACCACGCTCTTGGTCGGGTGCGGCGTGCCGCGGTCGGTGTAGCTGACCTCGAGGTTGGCGACCGAGACCCGGGCGGCCTCGCCGAGGATGCCGAGGGTCGGCGCGAAGAGCGCCTCGATGCCCTCGGTCTCGATGATGCCGCCGGGCTGCTCGTAGCCGCGGCCGGTGAAGACGTCGCCCACGAAGTTGACCGTGAGCGGCCAGTCGGCCGGGCCGGGATCGACGGCCACGCGGCAGGTGTCGCCGCCGGCCAGCCCCTCCGGATCGGTCACCACCACGCCCACGGTCCACGGATGATCGGCCTCGACGAGGAAGCTGTGGAAGGGCTCGGCAAGGTCGCTGGTCTCGCCGTCGCCGAAGTCCCAGCGGTACGCGAAGGTGTCGCTGTCGGGGTCCTGCACCTCGGCCTGGAACTGGACGTCGACGGCGAGCAGGCCGCGCGCGGTCTTCTCGGCGCGCTGCACCGAGGCGAGGATGCGGCAGCGGGGCGCATGCGGCTGGTCCTCGGTGACGTCCTGCAGGTCGTCGAACAGGGTGACGCCCGCGCGGCCCTCGTCGGTGTCGTTGACGTAGACCAGGTCGGTGACCTCGGTCAGCGCGGTGCCGAAGGTGGTGCGCCAGTCCTCGGCCACCGGCAGCAGGAACGTGCGCCACTGCCCGGTCGGGTAGGCGCCCTGGTAGACGGTCCACCAGCTGTCCGGCTGCTGCAGCTGCTCGCCCCAGAAGGTGTAGAAGAGGTACTGGCCGTCGCGGCCGAGGCCGAGGGCCTGGATCTCGCCGAGGCGGTCGGCGCGCACGGCGATCCGCCACAGGGTGGTGTCGGTGACCGCGACCGGGGCGGCGAGGATCTGCCGCTTCCAGGTGTTGCCGTCCAGGCGCAGGGCCTGGTCGCCGGCGAACGCGTCGTCGGTCAGGCTCCAGGCGTCCGGGTCGGCGTCCTGGTCGGCGTAGCTCACGAGGTCGAGGGTCGCGGCCTCGAAGTCCTCGATGACGACGCCGCGGGGGGTGGTGGCCGGGGCGTTCGCGGCCAGGGCGACGGCGATGGCGAGCAGGGTGGCGAGGCGGGCGTGGCGCAACGAGGGACCTCCGGCCGGGGGAGGTCCGATTCTACCACAGATGACCCGGCGGCACAGGCGGCCGTGCGCCGCCAGGGGTCACTCGCCCCCCGCGCGCCGGTGGTAGTACATGGCGTAGGTGCCGAGCCAGTGGCCGCCCTCGTAGCTGGCCAGGGCGAGGCCCTCGAGGCCGGCGGCGAGGTGCCGGTCGCGCGCGGCAGCGAGCGCGGCCCGGCGCGGGTCGGTCGGCGGCAGGGCGCGGGCGATGTCGTCGAGCATCCAGGCGCGGCTCAGGTTCAGGCCGTCGAGGTGGGCGAGCTTGCCGTCGGCGCGGTCGGTGACGATGGCCACGGCCAGCCACCCCGCGCGGCCGTCGTCCGGAACCGCGGGCAGGAACGCGCCGAGCCAGCCGGCGAACTCCACCGGCGCCATGACGCGCGCCATGAGCGCCGCCTCGGCCAGCGCGGGCGAGAGGAAGTCCTGGCCCGAGGGCTCGAAGGCGAGGTCGACGCCGCGGTCGCCCTCGTACAGGCGGCGCGAGGTGGCGACGACCAGCCCGGCGAGGTCGTCGTCGCCGACGGTGCGCGCGTAGTCGAGCACCAGGCCGAAGGCGAACGCGGTCTGGCTGTGCTCGCCGGTGCGGATGGGGTAGGCGAGCTTCGGCAGCCAGTCGGTGAAGCGCGCCACGCAGGCGGCCTCCAGAGGGCGCAGCGCCGCGCGCCAGGCCCGCGCGTCGGGGTCGTCCCAGCCGTGCAGCTCGGCGGTCAGCTGCAGCAGCCAGGCCAGGCCGTAGGGTCGCTGCCAGGAGGCGCGACCCTCGCCCGCGAGGTAGGCCACCTCGGCGGCGATGCGGTCGGGGGTCAGGTGGCGCGCCAGGACCTCCCGCGCCGCGGCCGCCAGCGGGTGGTCGGGGAACCGGCGCGCGTAGGCCGCCAGCAGCCAGTGACCGTGCACCGACGAGTGCCAGTCGAAGCAGCCGTAGAACGCCGGGTGCAGCGAGCGGGGCGCGCCCTGGTCGGCGTCCGACTGCATGGTGTGGGCGATCTTGTTGGGATACTCGCGCTCGGCGCAGTCGAGGGCCAGCTGGACGAACGGCGCGGTGGTCCCGGCCAGGGGCGGCGGTGGCGGCGCCTGGGCGACGGCGGTGGCGACCACGACGGGGGCGGCGACGACGGGGGCGAGGAGCAGGGCCAGGACGAGACGGACGGGCATCGCGCAACCTCCAGCTGAACCATCGACATGCATAAACAACATTAAGACAGATGGTTACAACAATGTCTACCCCCGGGGGGAGATCCCGGCTATCCTGGCCGCTGCGATCATGGTCCGACCAGCAGAGAGGAGCTCCCGCGATGTGTGAATCCGGCCCCCCTCCCTTCGGCGCCGTCGCCTGGCGCGATCTGACCGTCGACGATGCGCCGGCCGTGCGCGACTTCTACGCCGCGGTGGCCGGCTGGACGCCCGTCCCGGTGTCCATGGGCGAGTACGACGACTACGAGATGCGCGACGAGGCGGGCAACTCCGTGGCCGGCGTCTGCCATGCGCGTGGGTTGAACGCCGACCTGCCGCCGCAGTGGCTGGTCTACATCCTGGTGGCCGACCTCGACGCGGCGGCGGACGCCACGCGCGAGAACGGTGGCGAGGTCGTCGTCGCCCCGCGCGACATGGGCGGCGGTCGGATGGCCGTGGTGCGCGATCCGATCGGGGCGGTGAGCGCCCTGTTCGAGCCGCCGACGGCCGCTGGAGGCGAATGATCGTTCGCCCAGGACCGCGCTTTTTTGTTGGACTTGCGCCGTTTCGTGTTATATTCCGTCGCTGCGGCGCCAATCCCTGGGCCGCCCGATTCCAGCCCCTGCGTCTAGGTGTGTGAGATTCGGACAGAGATGGGACCCATGACGCAGGAGAAGCGACATGGATATCTACGTGGGCAATCTGCCCTGGTCGGCCAACGACGACGATCTGCGTGAGCTCTTCCAGTCCTTCGGCGAGGTCGAGGGCGCGCGGGTGATCCTCGATCGCGAGACCGGCCGCAGCCGCGGATTCGGCTTCGTGCAGATGCCGAACGGCGAGGAGGCCAACCAGGCCATCCAGAGCCTGAACGGCCAGGACTACAATGGCCGTCCGTTGCGCGTCAACGAGTCGCAGCCCAAGCCCCGCGGTGGCGGCGGCGGCGGTGGCGGCTTCGGTGGCGGCGGTGGCGGCTTCGGCGGTGGCGGTGGTCGCCGCGGTGGCGGCGGCGGCGGAGGCGGTCGCTGGTAG
>WJIQ01000397.1 GCA_014730255.1 bacterium
GCGCGGCGAGAAGAAGGGCCGCTTCGAATCCTACACCGTCCCGGGCATCATCGACGAGATGTCGTTCCTCGAGGTGCTCGACATCCTCAACGAGGACCTCGCGCGCAAGGGCGAGGAGCCCATCGAGTTCGACAGCGACTGCCGCGAGGGCATCTGCGGCACGTGTGGGCTGGTGATCCAGGGTATCGCGCACGGTCCGGAGCACGCCTGCACGACCTGCGAGATCCGCATGCGCCAGTTCCGCGACGGCGAGACCATCACGGTCGAGCCCTTCCGCGCCGGGCCGTTCCCGGTGCTCAAGGACCTGGTGGTCGATCGCGAGCCATTCGACCGCATCCAGTCCGCCGGCGGGTTCGTGACCGCCAACGTGGGCTCGGCCCCGGACGGCAACGCGATCCCCGTTCCCAAGCCCGATGCCGACAAGGCCATGGACGCCGCCTCCTGCATCGGTTGCGGCGCCTGCGTCGCGGCCTGTCCCAACGCCTCCGCATCGCTGTTCGTCTCGGCGAAGATCGCGCAGCTCGCGCGCCTGCCGCAGGGCCAGACCGAGCGCAAGCGGCGCGCCCTGAACATGGTCGAGGTCATGGACAGGGAAGGCTTCGGCGACTGCTCGAATCACGGCGAGTGCGAGGCGGTCTGCCCCAAGGAGATCTCCATCGAAAACATCGCGGTGATGCGGCGGGAGTATCTCAAGGGGGTGATCGGGTAGCCGGACGACGCCCCACGGCGAGACCTCGACGAACCAGCGGCCCGTCCCGGTCCAGGGGCGGGCCGTTCTCTGGCCCGGATCATTCACGAAGGGCCTGCTGCGGCCGGCCCCCGGGCTCCCGGCACGCCGATTGCGACGACTTCGGTCGACATTCATGCCGGTCCCGTACGACGAGGAGCCCGTGATGACGACCACCGCCCCGGAATCGTGCCTGCAGGCCAACGTCTTCCACGCCCGGAGCCCGGAGTCGGTCGATGCCGGGGCGATCAACGCCCGCGTGGACCGGGACGCATTTGCCGCCGTCCGCGGCATTTTCTCCCCGGATGAGATGGCCGAGGCCCTCCGTTCGGTCCGGGCCGGCTTCCGGCCCGAGCTCGACCAGCCGGCCATCGGCGAGGCCCCCGCGGCGGTGATGCGCAACTTCCAGAAGCTCGCCATCGGCGGCGCCGGCAACCACTGGGACTATCGGCCGCGCTTCATGCGCACCATCTACAACCCGCTCTGGGAGCCGGACATCTACGGCATGCACGCCGTCTTCCGCCGCCTGGCGCAGGTACGCAACGTGCTGCAGCAGAAGCCCCTGAACCACGCCATCGACACCATCGAGGACGGTCTGTGGACCGCCGCCCGGCTCCAGCACTACCCGGCCGGCGGCGGCAACATCAGCCGCCATCGCGACGCGGTGATCTCGACCGTGACCGGCGACGCCGGCGTGGCGCGCTTCCATCAGCTCCTGCTGCTGATAACCTCGAAAGGCAGCGACTTCACCGAGGGCGGCGCCTTCTGCGAGGCCGGTGGCCAGACGTACGACCTGGAGTCGGAGTTCCGGGCCGGCGACATCGTGATCTACGACGGGACCACCATGCACGGCTGCTGGGACGTGGACCCGCACGTCACGCCGCGCCTGGACACGCTCGACGGCCGCCTCGTCGCCCTCGTCTCCCTCTACAAGGACATGTCCGCCGACGCGCGCGCCTACGAGGGCTACGAGGACTGCGACGTCGACGCCGGCGCGCCCGTCGACGAGGTTTAACGAAACTCGAACATCGACATGCTATCTGGTGACCAAGATCCGGATCCCTTCCACTGATCCCATGCCTCGAGGTCACCATGGAACAGCTCGAGCAAGCCCGTCACCTCCTCTTCACGGTCGACGGCACGTATCGCCCCACCACCACGGCGGAGATGGACGAGATCAAGCGTCTGCTCGACGAGGCCGGCGCCCAGGCCACCGAGGGCGACGCCCGCCGCGAGCACGAACACCTGAACGTCCACTACCAGCGCCTGGCCGACCGCGGCTGGAACGGCAGTTCGACCGCCATCGGTGCGGGCATCGTGCTGACCATCCTGATGTTCCTGGCCAACAACGTCGACGCTGATGGTCCGGTCGTCCCGGTCGGCATCTACTTCCTGATCGGTACCGTCGCCTACGGCATCTCGGCGTTCTACCCGAATTACCTGACCGGTGGCCGCGAGAAGCTCGACGACCTGCAGCCGTTCGGCGACGAGGACGACGAGAAGGTCACCAAGGCGGACGTCCGTCGCGCGGCACGCAAGGCCGCGGGCCAGGACACCTCGCTGTCGGACGGCTTCGAGGCCGGGCAGTTCATGAGCAAGGCGCTCTTCGGACTGGTGCTCGCGCTGATCCTGCCGCTGATCGCGGTCTACAACTTCATCCGGTTCTGGTGGCTGAGGAAGTAGCCCGGACGGGCCGATCACCGGCCGGGGCCACCGGGCTTCCAAACGGGGCTGCGGTCGAGCGGCCCCTCTCGCCGCCCCGTCAGTCCGTGCTATCATGGACGCGCGCCACCGGTCACCCGCATCCTGGACAGGACCGACCATGCCCCACACGCCCCGCCCGGCCCCGGTATTCCCGTTCTCGCTCGCCGACGCCCGTCCCCTCGCGCTGGCCGGCGTCGACCTCGACGTGCGCGACCTCGCCGCGCTCATCCGCTTCATCGCCGAACGTCGCGGCCCCGCTCCCGCCCTCTACGGCGGCTACGGCGAGGACCGCTCCGTCTACGCCGCAAGCACCCTGTTCGACGGCGCCGGCGAACCCCGGACCATCCACCTCGGGCTCGACGTCTGGACCGACGCCGGCACGCCGCTGCGCGCCCCCCTGGACGCCGAGGTCCACAGCCTGGCGGTCAACGATCGGTTCGGCGACTACGGCGGCACGATCATCCTGACCCACGACGGGTTCCATACCCTCTGGGGCCATCTCGCCCACCGCAGCCTCGACGGACTGCGCGAGGGCCAGACCGTCGCCCGCGGCGAGCAGTTCGCCTGGCTCGGCGAACCGGACGAGAACGGCGGCTGGCCGCCCCACCTCCACCTGCAGCGCATCGAGGACCTCGAGGGCCGCCGCGGCGACTTCCCCGGCGTCGCGCCGCGATCGGAGAAGGCCCGGTGGCTGGCGAACTGCCCGGACCCCAAGAGTCTCTTGTTGTAAGGACACAACGTGACGAGATCGCGCTTTATCGGACGAAAAGACGAGCCGAGCGGCGGCGACCTCGATCCCCGCCTGGAGATCCTGCGTGCCCATGCCCTCGGCCTGCCCGGCGCCACCGAGGACTTCCCGTTCGGCCCGGAGGTGATGACCTTCAAGGTGGGCGGCAAGCTCTTCGGCGCCGTGGCCTGGGAGGAGTCGCCGCTGCGCGTCTCGCTCAAGTGCGATCCCGACCGGGCGGCCGGGCTGCGCGAGACGCACGCCGCGATCGACGTGCCGCGCTACTTCGACCGACGGCACTGGAACCAGGTCACGGTCGACGGGACGATCGGCGACGCCCTGCTCGGCGAACTGATCGGGCACTCGTACGACCTGGTGCGCGCGAGCCTCCCCTGCAGGGTTCGCGACGCGCTCGAGGCGGATCGGCCTCGCGAAACCGGGGCCGATTGACCATATTTCCCGCGGACACCGAGACACCGCCGCGAAAGGACCCGACCATGATTCGACTGCTCGCCGTCGCCACGCTCGCCCTGCTCCTCGCCGTCGCCGGCTGCGGAGGCGGGGACGACACCGTCACCAGCCGTGCCCAGATGGAGTCCGGCACCGCCGACGCCGGCAACGAGGCCGCCCAGGACGCCGGCAGCGAGGCCATGCCCGCCACCATCACGGGCGAGGTCCTGGAGACCATCGACTCCGGCGGCTACACCTATGCGAAGGTCGAGGGCGAGGACGGCGCCTTCTGGGCCGCGGCCAGCCCGTCCGACGTCGCCGTCGGCGACGAGGTGACCGTCTCGACGGCCATGCCCATGCGGGACTTCCACGCCAAGAGCCTCGACCGCACGTTCGATCTGATCTTCTTCACGACGTCGTTCGATGCCGCGGAGACGGCCGGCGACGCCGCCGAGGGCATGGGCGAGATGCCGGGCATGGAGGGCATGGGCGCCATGGGCGCCGGCCACGGCCGGCCCGATCCGGTGCAGACGGACGTCGACCTGTCCGGCATCGCGAAGGCCGATGGCGGCCACACCGTGGCCGAGATCCACGCCGCCGGCAGCAAGCTCGCCGGCGAACCCGTCGTCGTCCGCGGCAAGGTCGTCAAGTACACCTCCAGCATCATGGGCCGCAACTGGATCCACCTGCGCGACGGGTCCGGCGACCCGGGTGCCGACACGCACGACCTGACCGTCACCACGCAGGGCTTCGCCAAGGTGGGCGACCTCGTGCGCATCGAGGGTACGCTGGCGGCGAACAAGGACTTCGGCGCCGGCTACCGGTACGACGTGATCGTCGAGCAGGCCGAGGTCATCAAGGAGTAGGCTGGATCCGTTGACCGCGGCCGCAGCAGCGCGGACCGACGTCCGCGGTACTCCCGGGGCGAAACAGCGCCAGTCGCCCCGGCCGCCCCGGAGGCCTCGTCTCCGGGGTTGCCGCCCCCGGGCGACCTCGATTTCTTCTTGAGCGCGGAAACCTGTATGCTAGATTTCCACCCGTTCGTTCCGGAGCGGGTCGAGCTCAGCAACGAGGATCGCCGCCTTCATGCCGCAGGGAAACCGGTCGCCCCAGCCACCCACACCCGCTCCGCGGCCACGGGCCGTCCGGGACACGCGTGCGCTCGCCATCCTCGCGGGCTTCGCGGCGCTGCTCTGGCTCATCTTCTCCGGCAAGTTCGATCCGCTGCACCTCGGCTACGGCGTGGTCTCCATCGTGCTGGTGGTGGCGATGTGCCGCGGCCTGCTGGAGGGGCCGGACGCGCGACCCGAGAACGAGGTCTTCCAGCGCATCCGCTGGCATCGCGCCCTCGCCTATCCCTGGTGGCTGCTGTGGCAGATCCTGCTGGCGAACCTCCAGGTCGCGTGGCTGATCGTCCATCCGCGCCTGCCCATCGAGCCGCGCCTGCTGCGGTTCCGCAGCGGGCTGCAGAGCGACCTCGCCCGGCTGACGCTCGGCAACTCCATCACGCTGACGCCGGGCACCCTGACGCTCCATGTCGAGGGTGACATCTTCCTCGTCCACGCGCTGCACGGCAACCTCGCGTCCGGTCTGATGGACGGATCGATGACGCGCCAGGTCGCCGCGACGTTCGGCGAACCCGAGCTGTCGCTGGAGGAGATGCAGGTCGAGGTCATCGATGACGTCGAGGCCTGGCTGGAGGCCCGACCGTGAGCACGATCGCCTGGATCACGGTGCTGGTCGCCGTGGGGCTGATCCTCGCCCTGTTCCGCATCCTCAAGGGCCCGACGGTCTACGACCGCATGGTGGGCGTGGGAGTCGCCGGCACCGATACGGTGATCCTGATCTGCCTGGTGGGGCACCTCTACGGCCGGTTCGACATGTTCGTCGACATCGCGATCGCCTACGCGATGCTCAACTTCGGCGGCGGCCTGGTCGTGGCGAAGTACCTCGACCGC
>WJIQ01000398.1 GCA_014730255.1 bacterium
CGCGCGCGCGGCGGCGGCCGGGTGCTCGCCCTGGAGATCATGGTCTGCACCCCGGCGATCAAGGCCATGATGCGCGACAACAAGACCCATCAGATCTACGGCGTGATGCAGGCCGGTCAGAAGCACGGCATGCAGACCATGAACCAGTCGCTCTATCAGGCGGTGGAGAACCGCTGGATCGAGCTCGATACCGCACTCGGTCGCAGCCCCGATCAGCAGGAACTCCTGCAGATGCTGGGCGAGCCGACCGGCGTGGTGGGATAAGCGCGGAAGCGAGGAACGACCGTGGCGACAATGACGACGTACGTCTGGAAGGGAAAGAACGCCAAGGGCGAGGTGATCTCCGGCGAGTACAAGGCCGAGGATCGCCGCGAGGTGGCCGAGTACCTGCGGAAGCGACGGGTGATCATCCAGTCCGTGCGCAAGAAGCCCAAGGAGATCAGCTTCTCGCTGGGCAAGAAGGGCGTGAGCGTCAAGGACCTGGGCGTCTTCACCCGGCAGTACGCGACCATGGTGAACGCGGGCCTGCCGCTGGTGCAGTGCCTGGAGGTCCTGGCGCGGCAGCAGCCCAAGCCGCACTTCAAGCAGGCCATCCAGCAGGTGACGATGGACGTCGAGGGCGGGCAGACCCTCTCCGAGGGCCTGGCCAAGTTCCCGCACATCTTCGGCGACCTCTACGTCAACATGGTCGCCGCCGGCGAGGCGGGCGGCATCCTCGACGTGATCCTGCAGCGGCTGGCGGTCTTCATGGAGAAGAACGACGCGCTGCAGCGCAAGGTGAAGGGCGCGCTCACCTACCCGTCGATCGTGCTCTTCGTGGCCACCGGCGCCTGCATCTTCATGCTGGTCGGTGTGATCCCCGTCTTCGCCAAGATGTTCTCCGACTTCGGCGGCGAGCTGCCGTTGCCGACCAAGGTCGTCATGGGGATGTCGAATTTCCTGCAGGCGAACTGGTACTTCATGCTCGCCGGTGCGATCGGGGTCGTCTTCGCCTTCAAGCGGATCCGTGCGACGGAGAAGGGCGAACTGCTCACCGACAGGCTCTTCCTGAACCTCCCGATCATCGGCAACGTCGTGCGCAAGGGATCGGTCGCGCGGTTCACGCGCACGCTCGGTACCCTGATCGGCTCGGGCGTGCCGATCCTGCAGGGCCTGGAGATCACCGCCAAGACCGCGGGCAACAAGGTCCTGCAGAACGCCATCGGCAGGACCGCCGTCTCCATCAGCCAGGGCGACACCATCGCCGAGCCGCTCAAGGAGAGCGGGGTGTTCCCGCCGATGGTCGTGCAGATGATCTCCATCGGCGAGCAGACCGGCGCCCTCGACGAGATGCTCACGAAGGTGGCCGATTTCTACGACGACGAGGTGGACGCCGCGGTCGAGGCCCTCACCGCCGCCATCGAGCCGATCATGATCGTGGTCATGGGCACGATGGTGGGCGGCATGCTCGTGGCGATGTACCTGCCCATGTTCAAGATGGCCAACGTGGTGGGGGGTTGACGTGACGTCGATCGCCGTCCGCCACCATGCCGACAGCAGCTTCGTGCTGCGCACCCTGACGGTGATCCTCTTGTCGGGCGGATCGCTGCTGGTGGCGCTGCGCGACCCGGCGGCGATGCTCTCGGAGCACTACCTCGTCGGCCTCGGCGTGCTCTGGGGCGCGCTGGCCCTCGAGCTGGTGCCGGCGCACGGACGGCTGACCCGGGGGCGCCTGGACGCGATCCTGGTCGGGCTGGACATCCTGGCCGTGGGGCTCGTGGTCTCCGCGGTCCGCGATCTGCCCGGGGTGTCGATCTACTTCCTGGGGCCAGTCTGCACCGCGGCGGTGCGGCTGGGTCGCGAGGGGGCGACGGCGGCGGCGACGCTCGCGGCGCTCGGCCTCCTCCTGCCCGCGCTGCTGGATACGGGCGGCCTCAATCCGGTGGACGTCCAGACGGCGGTCGGCGCGGTGCTGCTGCTGGCCAGCGGCCTGGCGACCGGCGAGCTGGTGCGGCTCGTGGAGCGTCGGCGGCAGGTCGAGCGAGACTCCCTGCTCAGTGCCCGGCGGGTCGACCACGAACTCCGCATGATCCTCGACAACATCGGCAGCGGACTGTTGACCGTCGACGCCTCCGGGTACGTCTCGCGCATCAATCCCGCGGCGCGATCGATCCTCGGCCTCGGGGAGCGGACGAGCGGCGGGATGCACCTCGACGAGATCCTGGGGGCGAACGGCCGGGAGCTCACCGACCTGGTGACCGGGGCGCTGCAGGACGGGCGCCGGCGCCGTCGGGCGGAGGTCGCCGTGCGCACCGACGGCCACGAGGTGCCCCTGGGCGTGAGCGTCGACTTCCTCAGCGCCGAGGACGGGCGGCTCGCCGGGGCGGTCGTGATCTTCACCGACCTGACCGAGGTCCAGCGTCTGCGCGAGCATCTGCGCCGGACCGATCGCCTCGCCGGGGTCGGCGAGCTCGCGGCGAGCATCGCCCACGAGCTGCGCAACCCGCTGGCGAGCATCCGCGGATCGGTCGAGCTGCTGGCCAGCGAGCTCGAGGTCCGCGACCAGCAGGAGCAGCTCATGCAGCTGATCCTGCGCGAGAGCAACCGGCTCAACACGATCATCACCGACTTCCTGTCGTTCGCCCGCATGCCGTCGCCCCAGCCGCGCGAGGTTCCGGTCGCGCGGTTCCTCGACGACGTGCAGCTGCAGCTCGAGCAGCACGTCGCGGCCGACGACGCCGCCGTCGAGGTCGTCTGCACCAACCAGGCGCCGGACGCCAGGCTGGTGGTCGACCCGGATCAGCTGCTCCAGGCGGTGCTGAACCTCGCGATCAACGCCTGCGAGGCGATGAATCACGAGGGTCGCCTGACGGTCAGCGGCACGGTCGCCGGCGACGACGTCGAGGTGCGTGTCCGCGACACCGGTCCGGGCCTTCCCGAGACCGATCTCGAGGACATCTTCGCCCCGTTCGTGACCACGAAGAAGCACGGCACCGGCCTCGGCCTGCCGATGGTGGCCCGGATCATCCACGGCCACGGCGGCACGATCGAGGCCCAGAACAGCGCGTCCGGCGGCGCCGAGTTCGTGATCCGCCTGCCACGCGCCAGCTCGCATCATCATCCGGAGCCGCTCGATCTGGCCGCCGAGGCCGGCGAACTCGCTCCGGTTCATTGAAGCGTCCCGCGCCACGGCGCCCGGACGATGACCAGGTAGAGACGCCCGGCTGCCAGGCTGCACAAGGAGACATCATGACCACGGGTCGTATCCTCGTCGTCGATGACGAACAGTCCATGTGCCAGTACCTCTCGATCCTCCTGTCGAAGGAGGGGCACGAGGTGATCACGGCCAACTCCGGCGCGGAGGCGCTCCGGCAGCTCTCCCAGGAGCCGGTCGACGTCGTGATGACCGACGTCCGCATGCCCGGCATGGACGGGATCCAGCTGCTCAAGGGGGTGCGGGCGCTCGATCCCGAGTTGCCGGTGATCATGATGACGGCCTACGCCAGCGAGCAGACCGCCATCGACGCGGTCAACCTCGGCGCGTTCGGCTACGTGATGAAGCACAGCAAGAACGACGAGTACAAGATGTTCGTCCGCAACGCGCTGCAGCTGCGTCACGCGGAGTCGGAGAACCGTCAGCTCAAGACCGAGCTCAAGCGCAAGAAGAGCAAGCAGCAGATCATCGGCCAGAGCACGCGCATGCGCTCGGTCTTCAAGATGATCGACAAGATCGCCACCACGCCGGCGACCGTGCTGATCAACGGCGAGAGCGGGACCGGCAAGGAGCTGGTCGCGCGCGCCATCCACGACCGGAGCGACCGTGCCGGCGGCCCGTTCGTGGGCATCAACTGCGCGGCGATCCCCGAGACCCTGCTCGAGAGCCAGCTCTTCGGCCACGCCAGGGGCAGCTTCACCGGCGCCGATCGCGACCACGACGGCTTCTGCCAGCAGGCCAGCGGTGGTACGATCTTTCTCGACGAGATCGGTGAGATCCCGGCCTCGACCCAGGTCAAGCTGCTGCGCATGCTGCAGGAGCGGGAGGTCGTGCCCGTCGGCAGCACCCGGCCGGTGAAGGTCGACCTGCGCGTGATCGCAGCCACCAACCGGGATCTCGAGGCCGAGGTCGCCTCCGGCAACTTCCGCACCGACCTGTTCTTCCGGCTCAACGTGATCCCGATCAACCTGCCGGCGCTGCGCGAGCGCATCGAGGACATCCCCCTGCTGGTCGATCACTTCCTGCGCAAGTTCCTGCCCGACAGTTACAAGGGCTCGCTCAGCGGAACGCTCGACGACGATGCGCTGCGATGCCTGCAGAGCTACGAGTGGCCGGGCAACGTGCGCGAGCTCGAGAACGTGATCGAGCGGACGTGCATCATGCGAGAGGACGACGTGATCACCGTCGGCGACCTGCCGACGCCGCTGAACGACAGCTCCGGCCCCCTGACCATGCCGTCGACCCTGGTCGGCGGGATGGTCTCGCTCGAGGAGCTCGAGCGCGCCCACATCCTGCAGGTGCTCGAGGCCGTCGGCTGGCACAAGAAGCGGGCGGCGGAGATCCTCGAGATCAACCCCTCGACCCTCTATCGCAAGCTGCTGCGCTACGGCGTGGATCAGGACGAGAAGGACCCGAGCGAGGCCGCTCCGCCGGTGCCCGAGGCCGGCGACGCGGACGAGGCCGCGCGCGTGCTCGATGCGGTGCATTCGCTCGAGGAGGAGTCGGCCCGCGAGCCGGCAAATGTAGAATAACGCGGCAGATCGAGCGCCCGGTCGGTGCATCCTGCAGTCCCGCGGTGTGCCATGCCAGCGGCGGCCGATGATCCGCGATCTCGCAACCGACGTCATGACAGCGATTTACTGATTATCGCGCGTCGGGGCACAACTGGCACGGCCATTGCGACAAGGGTCGTGCCATCGGCAGGCACCCATGGGCCGCCCGGGCCCACACCCCGAGGTCGTTGCGACCGGAACGAGGAGGATCCAAGTGAACAACAAGGGCTTTACGCTGATCGAGCTCATGATCGTGGTCGTCATCATCGGCATCCTGGCCGCGATCGCCATCCCCAACTTCATCTCCATGCAGGACCGCGCCAAGGAAGCCCGCGTCAAGAGCGGCGC
>WJIQ01000087.1 GCA_014730255.1 bacterium
AGCGGATGTAGGGCCAGGGTCCCGATTGGGCCTCGGAATAGGCACATTCGGGGTTGGGGCAGTGGGGAGGGGTCGCAGGGCATGGATATGGGGTTTGCGTGCTCATGAGGGGGTTCTAGGCAAGGCCTGGGCCCGACAACAACCTTTGAGGCACAAGTCACCGGACGCCGTCGGAGCACGCGACCACGGTTCCGAGGCGGCGATAGTGTTTGCGTTTTCGCGCAAAAGGACAAACATAGAGACGGGAGGTGTCGAGATGACCGCGTCGGACCTGCAAGCCACCGGAACCCTGGCCGCCATGCGTGGCCCCGCCCGGGTCTTCAAGGCTCTCGGCCAGCCCACCCGTCTGTTCCTCGTCCAGGTGCTCGGCGACGGCGAACGCTGCGTGGGCGAGCTCCAGGAGCTGGTCGGCGCGGACATCTCGACGGTCAGCCGGCACCTCGCCGCGTTGCGGGAGGCGGGGCTCGTCCGTGACGAGCGCCGCGGCAACCAGGTGTTCTACCGGCTGACGGCCCCGTGCGTGCTGGACTTCATGGATTGCGTGTCGCGCGTGACCGGAGAGCCATTGCCCCGCGAGCTGGAACTCGGCGGCCCGGCGCGACGCGGATCCGGGGGAGACTCGCGATGACGGTCGCCGCACTCTGGCGTCCCCTGGTCTGGCTGGCCCTGGCCTTCGCCGCCGCATGGTGGCTCCCGGTGGAATCTCCCCGTTTCCAGGCTGCCCTGGACGAGGCGTTGTGGCTCGTGCGCTGGTACACCCGCGAGCACGTGATCTTCTGCCTGCTGCCCGCGTTCTGGATCGCCGGCGCCATCGGCACGTTCCTCAGCCAGCAGTCGGTGATGCGATACCTGGGCCCGCAGGCTCCCAAGCCCGTGGCCTATGGCGTGGCCGCCGTCTCCGGTACCGTCCTGGCAGTGTGTTCGTGCACGGTGCTACCGCTGTTCGCCGGCATCTACAGCATGGGCGCCGGCCTGGGGCCGGCCACGGCGTTCCTCTATTCCGGACCGGCGATCAACGTGCTGGCCATCATCCTGACCGCGTCCATCCTGGGTCCTCAGCTGGGCCTGGCGCGTGCGCTCGGTGCGGTGGTCTTCGCGCTCGTGATCGGCCTCGTCATGGCCGCGATCTTCCGGCGCTCGGAACAGGATCGCCAGACCGCGGCCATGCAGGTGCCGGACGAGGCCCCGGCTCGCCCCATCTGGCAGACGCTCCTCTTCCTGGCCAGCCTGCTGCTGCTGCTGGTCGTCGCGACCTGGGGCCCGGGCGAACCGGGATCGGGACAGGCGGCGATCCACGCGGTCAAATGGTGGCTGGCCGGTGGCCTGGCCATCGCCCTGGCGGCGATCCTCGTGTGGTGGTTCGCCGCACCACCGGGGCGCACGGTCGCGGTCGGTGCCGCGGTCGCCCTGGTCGCCGTCCTCGTACCCGGCCCCGAGGCCGCCTTCCTGGCGGGCGTCGTCGGCCTGGGAATCGTGACCGCGGGCCGGGACGGAGAGCTGGGCGAATGGTTCGATCAGAGCTGGCAGTTCACCAGGCAGATCATGCCGCTGCTGCTCGGCGGCGTCCTGGTGGCGGGGTTCCTGCTCGGCCGGCCGGGCGGCGAGGGCATCGTCCCGGCCGCCTGGGTCGAGAACGCCGTCGGCGCGAATGGCCTGGGAGCGAATCTCTTCGCCTCGCTGGCGGGCGCCCTCATGTACTTCGCCACGCTGACCGAGGTGCCCATCCTGCAGGGCCTGCTGGGCAGCGGCATGGGCCAGGGGCCGGCACTGGCGCTCCTGCTGGCCGGTCCGGCGCTGAGCCTTCCCAACATGCTCGTCATCCGCAGCGTCATCGGCTGGCGCAAGACCATGGTATTCGTGGTGCTGGTGGTCATCATGGCGACGGTCACCGGCCTGATCTACGGAGCGATCGCGTGACGGTCGCTCGTCCCGGGAGGATGCGATGAAGATCTCGGTACTCGGCACCGGCTGCGCCAAGTGCACGAAGCTCCATGACCACGCGCGACAGGCCATCGAGAAGCTCGGTCTGCAGGCGGAGCTCGTGAAGGTGACGGACATCCAGGAGATCATGGCCCATGGCGTGATGATGACCCCGGCCCTGGTGGTCGACGGCGAGGTCAAGATCGTCGGCAAGGTGCCGTCGGTGGCCGAGCTCGAGACGCTCCTCGGCTGAACCCGGGAAAGGACGGCGGATCATGAACGCGAAGCATCTGGTGACCGGCCTCGTGCTCGTCCTCTCCGCGGCCGGGCTGACCTCGGTCCTCCTCGGCGGGAACGAGGGCGATGGCGGGCTGGCCACGGACGTCGACGACCCGCCAACGGCCGGAACGGAAACCGTCGCGGACGACGACGGTCTGCCCGACGACGGCCTGGTCGTCTACTACTTCCACGGCTACAAGCGATGCCCCACCTGCAACAAGATCGAGGCCCTGGCCGAGAAGACCATCTGGGAGGGGTTCGACGCCCGGTTGCGTGACGGCACCATCGTGTTCCGTGCGGTCAACATCGAGACCGACGACCACCGGCACTTCGTCCAGGACTATGCCCTGGCCACCAAGGTCGTCGTGATCTCCGAGCGACGTGACGGCCGGGAGGTCGGCTGGCGTCGACTCGACGAGGTCTGGCAGAAGATCGGCGACGATGACGCGTACCGTCGATACATCGCGTCGAACGTCCGCGAATGCCTGGGCGAGCTGGGCCTGGAGGCCGGTTGATGCTCGCGGCGATCGGCACGGCGCTCTGGCTGGGCATCCTGACGAGCATCAGCCCATGTCCTCTGGCCACGAACGTGGCCGCCATGGGCTTCATCGGTCGTCGCACCGACCGGGTCGGCAGCGCCATCGCCACCGGCCTGCTCTACACCGCGGGTCGGGCGGTGGCCTACGCGGTGCTCGGCATGCTGCTCGTCGGCGGCCTGCTCGCCGTGCCCACGGTCTCGAACTGGCTCCAGGAGAACATGATCCGGCTACTCGGCCCGCTCCTGCTGGTCACGTCCCTGTTCCTGCTCGGCCTCGTCTCGCTCGGCGGAGGTCGCGGGGGCCGCTTCACCGACTGGGTGCAGCGGCGGGCCGACACCATGGGGCTCGGGGCCGCCTTCTTCCTGGGCCTGATGTTCGCGCTGGCGTTCTGTCCGGTGTCCGCCGCCCTCTTCTTCGGGAGCCTCCTGCCGGTCTGTCTGCAGGCTGGCTCGGGGTTCTGGCTCCCCCTCCTGTACGGCGTGGGCAGCGCGCTTCCCGTGCTGGTCTTCGGTGTCGCCCTGGCCGTGGCGGCCGGGCGCGTCGGCCGCCTCTACGCGCGGACGGCCGCGGTGGAACGCTGGGCACGGCGCGGTACCGGCATCGTCTTCATGGCGGTCGGAGCCTGGTTCACCGTGGCCTACTCCCTTCGCCTCTGGCACTGATCCGGAGGTGCCGCACCGGCAGCCGGAGCAGAACCTCCACGCCCAGCACGGGATCGCCGGCCGGTCAGAACGAGCCGGCGCCCACCTCGACCACGTAGCCGATCTCGTTGAACTGCTTGTAGCCCTTGTACCGGACCCCGACGCGCACGCCCCAGAAGTGGGTCAGCTTCGACAGGAAGCTCACCGGACTGTGCGCGACGTTCCCGCGCAGCTTGAACCCCGTCTCGGTGGTGAAGGACGTCCGCTTCGTCTCGCCGCCCATTCCATCGGGCTCGCGGTCGACCTCCAGCCCGGCCGAGAAGTAGCCGTCGATCCAGCGCGAGGCGGACGAGGTGTAGATCACGTTGTAGCCGAAGTCGCGGAATCCCTCGTCCTTGAGGTAGATACGATTGACCAGCCAGCCCCCCGACAGCGGCTCGTTGACGTTCCGCAGGATCAGCAGGGGGAACACGGCCGACACGCCGAAATCGTCGTCGAAGCGAGCAGCCACGGAGAAGGACTCGGTGAAGTCCTCGATGCTGGCCCAGCCGGCGAGATCCTCGATGGCCAGCTCCTGGTCGACCGTCGGCCAGTCGTCGTGCCCCTTGTCCACGAACCGGATGATACCGGGGTCGTCGTGCGCATGCGCATCGGCAAGGCGCGGGTACGGGCGCAGCTCGTAGCGCGGATAATCCAGGCCGGTCTCCCGCTCGATGGCCTCCACGATCGGGCGGGCCCGGCTGTCGACGGGCAGCGGCGGCAGGACGCGGTCGTGGGGCCGGCGGACCTTGGCCAGCCAGCTCTCGAAGCCTCCGGTGAACAGGGCCCCGGTCCGCATGACGTCACGCACGCCCCAGGCGTCGTTGACCCGCTTGTTCACGTCGTAGCCAGGCGTGTAGTAGCCGTCCCCGTTCTTGTCGGTGCAGCTGGCGTGCTTGCCCTCCTCGACCAGGATGGTCAGCGGGAAGACCGTGTACTCGTCGGTCTCGAGCGTGTTGTCGTACCAGGACAGGCCATGGGCGAGCGCATTGGCATGGACCACCGCCAGACCGTAGCGGCACTCGTCGCAACGCGGCTGACGCAGGACCACCACCTTGATCTCGAGCGCCTCGACGTCATGGACGTGGCCGCCGAGCCCCTCCTCGGACGGATAGTAGAAGAAGAAATCGATATCCAGGGCCGTCACCCGATCCAGATGGACGGCCGTCGCGCCGCGGTCGTCGGGAACGGGCGTGACCGCCGGTCCGGTCTCCGCCCCCCGCGCGACCTCTCGCACGCGGTAGTACACAACCGGGCCGCCCGCGTCGTCCTGGAAGGGGAAGGCCATGGGGATGTCGATCTGCTCCGGAGTGCGGAGGTCGCGTAGCAACGGCTCGTCGGGCGAGAACCAGAGGATGGGCGCCACGTGCGCCGCGATCTCGACGAACGTGAGCGACGGGGTGTCGCCGAGCCAGACGACGCGCGGGTCGTCGACGTCGCAGCAGGGATCATCGCGATCGAGATCGATCTGGGCAGTGGCCTGTCCGGCGATGAGGGACACGATGGTGGCGAGTAGCGAGCACCAGTGCCGGCCCCGATGGCAAAGCGGCCGGGCGCCATTTCGATGGCGACTATCCATGGGAAACGACCTCCGGCCGTAGGTGACGCGGCAATCCTATCCCGGACCGGGCCGGGACGGAACAGAATTCGCGCTCGGCCGCCGCACGGCGACGACCGGACCGAGAGAGCGAGTCCATTGACAGGAGCAGCCGTTGGCCATAGCTACTGCACGACGGCGACGTCGTAGCAAAACTGCGAGACAGCATCGTGGCGAGGCATGGGGTGCGCCCTAGCGGCAATAACCGCGCAACTCGCAAGCATCTCAACCCGGAGAAGAACCCCTTGCACACTGGATACCATCCCTCGGTCAGGATCATCGTCGCCACCACGATCTTCGCCCTGCTCATGGGCGGCGCCGTGACGGCGGTCGCCTGGAGCGACCTGCCGCCCGGCGCGGAGGGCGACACGCTGGACTGGGTCCGGCTGAGCTCGGGCGAGTGGCTGCGCGGGGAGATCGTCCTGATGCGCGACGAGATCCTCGAGTTCGACAGCGAGGAGCTCGACACCGTGAGGCTCGACTGGGCCGACGTCTCCACGCTGGTCTCCCCGCGAGTGCTCTCGGTGGCGATTCGCGATGGCGAGGCGATGACCGGAACGGTCGAGCTCCGTGACGGCGATCTGCGCATCGCGACCGGACAGGCGCTCCGGGAATTCCCGGCGACACAGATCCACGCCATCATCGTCGGCGAGCTGACCGAGGCCAACTACTGGTCCGCGACGGTGAACGCGAGCCTGGTCGCACGCTCCGGCAACACCGATCAGGCGGACTTCACGTCGCGCACCGACGTGAAGAGAGAGACCCCGGCCAGCCGCCTGACCCTGCAGTACCAGGGGAACTATGGCCGCACCGACGGGGTCGAGACGGTGAACAACCACCGCGGCAGCGGCAACTACAACCTCTACCTCTCGCGCAAGCTGTTCGTCACGCCGCTGGCGGGCGAGGTCTTCACCGACACCTACCAGAACATCGACCTGCGGACGGGCGTCAACGCCGGCTTCGGCTATTACCTGCTCCGCGCGGAGACCGACTGGTGGCTCTACGCCGGCGGTGGCTACCAGAACACCCGCTATGTCTCGGTGCAGGCGGGCGAGGACGCGACCGTGAACAACGGGACCATCATGGTGGGTTCGACGCTGGAGACCGATCTGAGCGAGACCGTGGAGGTCGATGCCGAGTACAGCGTGCGGCCCATCCTGGGCACGAACGCCACCACGCTGCATCGCGTCTTCATCGCCCTGGCGTTCGAGCTCTGGGGCGACATCGACTTCGACGCCTCGCTAACCTGGGACCACAACACGAACCCCAAGCCCAACGCCGACGGCGTCGAGCCGGACAAGAACGACCTGATCACGGCGTACGGGTTGAGCATCGACTTCTAGCGGGGACCGTCCACGAGGGGCGTTCACGAGGCCGAGAAGATCGGCTGCCGTCAGAAATCGTGCCCCAGGCTCAGATACACCTCGTCCTGCCCCCCAGCCCCCAGGCCGACCAGCACGGCCGCCGGCCCCAGCGGCGTGCGCGCCTGCATGCCCACGACCACGCCCCCGAGCAGCCGTTCCAGGCTCATCTCCTCGTGCTCGGCGAAGACGTTGCCCGCCGCCACGCCCACCGTGGGCCACAGACGACCCAGCACGCGCAGGCGGTAGCTCGCCTGCACCGAGAACGCCTGCGCACCCCAGAGCGACTCCCGGCGCCGACCGGGCATCTGCCATGGCCCGCCGAGGCGATCGAGGCGGAACAGCGGCACCTCGCCGTCGGACGCCAGGGCATCGGTCCCGAGGCTGATCACGTGTCCGTCCGCGACCGGTACGTGCACCGCGGCCTCGGCACGGAGCTGACGGTGCTCGCGCCCTGCGCGCGCGGTGCCCACGACGTCGCGGCCCTGCAGGTGCACCCGCACGCCGCGCGTCGGGAGCACGTCGCGGTCGCGCGTCTCCAGCTGCAGGTCCGCCACCAGCGCCACGTGCTCGGCCGTGACCGCCGGAGTCCGCGCATCGGGATCGGTCGGCAAGCCCGGCCCCGCCGGCCATGGTCGTGCCAGCTGCCAGACGCGCTCCCAGCGCACCCCGCCGGTCAGCAGCAGGCGCCGCGCGAGGTGCACGCCCAGCCGGGCCTCGGCGTCCAGGCCCGTCCACTGCTGGGTGGGATCGCGGTCGTCCTCGCGGACCGGCGGCTTGGCGTGCAGCCAGCCGGCGCCGAGCTGCCAGAGCAGCGGGTTGCGGCCGATGGTCTCGCCCAGGACGTCCAGCGCCAGGCGGTCCTCCACCTCGCCCACGCGGACGGTGGTCACGACGCGCTCGTTCAGATCCAGCGGACCGTAGTGGACCAGCTGCAGGAAGGCATCCGGACCCAGTTCGCTGCGCCAGCGAGCGCCCAGGTTCAGGGTGCGCGGATAGCGCTCGGCCACCCGCACGGTCAGCGCCACCTCCGCGGGCGCCGGGCGCTCGACCTCCAGCCACACGTTCTCGAAGAACCCCGTGGCGTGGACCCTGCGGACGCCCTCCAGGACGCGCTCGGGGTCGAACCGGTCGCCGGGCCGGATGCCGAACTCCGCGCGCACCACCGCATCGCCGACCACCTGTCCGCCGGCCACCTCGACGGCCACCACCCTGGCACGGGCGAGCGCCCGGCGGTCCAGCGGTCGCCGCGCGTCGCCGGTCCAGTGGCGGCGGGGCAGCACCTCCGCGACGCGGTCGAGGCCCTGGCGGCCGGCGCGGCGGCCGATGGCGATGAGCGAGTCCAGGCCACTGAAGGCCATGGTGTCGTGGCGCCCGATGTCCGGCAGGATCACCACGTCGGCCGCATCCAGCGCCCCCTGCTTCTGCTGCCGGGTCATGATCTCG
>WJIQ01000088.1 GCA_014730255.1 bacterium
CCGGAGGACCCGGCCCGTCGCCTCTGGCAGGCAGACCGGCTACTTGCCGTACTTCTCGGCCAGGTAGTCGGCCGGGATCGGGTGCGCGATCTCCGCCATGTACTCCTCGAGGTCGAAGCCCTTGAAGGTCGGGCTCTCCTCGTTGTGGCAGCTGACGCACAGAGCCTCGTCCGGGGTCCAGAGGCCGACGGTCGCCCCGTCGAGCTCACCGGCGGTGATGTCCTTCATCGCCTTCATCGACTTGTACTCCGACCCGGGTCCGTGGCAGGCCTCGCAGCCGACGCCGTCGACGAAGTGGTCGTCGCTCTTGTCCTTGGCCTTGAAGCGATCGTCGTAGGCCGAGGCGGGGGCATCGTGGTCGGTGACGTGGCACTTGAGGCACTCGTCGGCCTTCTGCGGGTCGCCGAGGCCCATCTCCTTGGCGATCGCATGCGACTCCTCGCTGGCCAGGGTCTCGTAGGCCTTGGAATGCGGGCCGTCGAGCCAATTCTGCATCTGGTTGCCCGACTTGTCCTTCTTATGGCACATGAAGCACTTGTAGGCGCCGATGTACTGATAATCCTCGGCCAGGGCCGTGGTCGCGAAGCTCAGTACGATCAACGCGGCGATCAGGGTGGTGAGAACTCGAAGCATGGTCAACTCTCCTCCAGGTTTATTGCATGCGGGGTGCAACACGGCGACCATACCGCACCTTACCCTCGCTGTCATGAACTGGTTCCGGGCGATTTCTCCTCGTCGTCGTCTCCGTTGATGATCTCGCCCTCTCCCAGCTCGGCGTACTCGTCGGCGTGCATGGTCTTCCACTCGTGGGCCGGCATCCGGCCATCGAGCCAGATCGTGCTCATGGGGTACTCGCTCGGCATGAACACGACGTAGAAGAGATGCCAGATGACGATCGCGGCCACGGCGAGGATGGCCTCGTAGTAGTGGACCACCGCAGCCACGCGCACCGTCCAGGCCGGCATCCAGTGGGTGAACAGATCGGGGAACCAGAGGATCAGGCCGGTGAGGGCCATGATCACCGTGCCCCAGATCAGCGCCCAGTACTCGGCCTTCTGCGTGTAGTCGTACCGATGGTGCTTCGGCCGCTCCTTCCGCAGGCCGAGGTGGAAGGCCATGTTCTGCGGGAACTCGAGGAAGTCGCGCAGCTTCGGCGCGATGGCGACCAGGCTCGAGCGGCCCCGGCGGGTGAACAGGATCCAGAACACGTGGTAGATGCTGGCGACGGTCAGGATGACCGCGAGCGCGCGGTGCAGGTTGGCGCGCACCCCCTCACGGCCGCTCAGACCGATGAGCTCCACCCACCAGGATTCCGGCGATCGCAGCGCGAATCCCGTGATCGCCAGTCCGATGAACGAGATCATCAGCACCATGTGCTGCATCCGTTCGGCCCTGGACCAGCGCACGATGAATTCCTCGGCCTTGCGTCGCGCCCGATGCTTGAGGATCTCGTAACGCGCGACGATGAGGTTGTGGACGGCCATGCCGCCGAGCACCACGGAGATCAGGCCGATGTAGATCAACTGCGCCCAGTCGTGCGGCGCCCGGGCCGCCAGCGCGCTGGCGTGGGTGTAGCTGCGCGCGAACTCGTCGTTCGACCGCTCGTGGCATGCGCCACAGGTCGCCGTCACGTTGTCCGGGTGGATCGTCGAGGTCGGATCGAGGGGGCTGCGGATGTCGTGGGTCGTATGGCAATCGATGCACGTCGCGACGAGATTGCCGCCCTGGTCGACCGCCCAGCCGTGGTAGCTGTCGAGGTAGCTCTCGACCACGCCCTCGGTCATGCCGTACTTGGCGTTCATGTCCGGGTTGATGTGGCAGTCGCCGCAGAGCTCACGTGCGATGCGGCTCGGGCTGGTCTCCGATTCGGGATCGGTCGAGGCCCGGGTCAGGTGCTCGTCGTGGCAGTCGTTGCAGGTCGGCGAGTCGGTGATGCCGATGGCCACGGCCTGGCCGTGGATCGAGCCCAGGTACTCCTCGGCCTCCTGATCGTGACAGTCGCCGCAGGTCTCGGCGAGATTGAAGTGGTTGATGGTCGACTCGGGATGCTGCGCGTGCTGGAGATCGTGCACGCCATGGCAGTCGGTGCAGGTCGCGGCCGGCACCCCGTCCCCGTCGGACTCGCCGTGGACAGACGCCTCGTAATGGGCGAGCGTGATCGGAAGCCTGACGTAGTTGCTGGTGACCACCGCCTCGGCGCCATGGCAGTCGCCGCACATCTGAGCGATGTTCGACGCATGGGTCGGCGCCTCCTCGTCGTACGAGGCGAGGACGTGATGCCCATCGTGGCAGTCGGCGCAGGTCGCCGCGCCCTCGTTGCCGTGTAGACGGCCGAAGCGGTGCACGCTGCCGCGGTACGTCTCCTCGATGCCCTCGTGGCAACTGCCGCAGCCGCCGTCGAAGCTGCCCACCTCTTCCTCGTCCTTGTGCGTGCTGTGGCAGGACAGGCAGTTCATGTCGCCGTCGGCGAGCAGCTCCTCGTGCACCGAGCCGGCGAACTGGGCGTGCTGCTCCTCGTGGCATTCGGTGCAGGCCTGGGCCACGCGGTCGGACATGTGTGGCTTGTGCGTATGATGGACGTCGTGGCACGAGGCGCAGTTCAGCGCGCCGGTATCTTGATGGCCGAGGTTGACGTGTCCGCCACGCTGCACGTCCGCCATCGCTCCCTGGTGACAGGACTCGCAGAGGCCGTTGACGCCACCGGCGGCCGGCGGCAGGCCCGGACCATGCGACTGATGGCAGGAGATGCAGCCGGGTCGCCCGCTGGCCGCGCCGGGGACCGCCGCATGGACACCGGAGTCATAGGCCGTCGTCTCGGCCCTGTGGCACGCCCGGCAGGATTCCTCGGCGATGGTGTTGTCCAGGCCGTGCAGACGATGGGGATCGCCCCCGGTCGCATGGCAGTCGTTGCAGTCAGGAGCCGAGGTGTTGCCGGCCTGCCGCTCCTGGTAGTGGAAGTTCTCCCGGTGGGAGTCCACCGCGCCCTCATGGCACATCGCGCAGTCGACCGGCTGGTAGCGATCGAAGTGCGGGATGTCGTCCCAGTCGGCCGACTGGGTGTGGCAGTCGACGCAGTCGAGGCCCGCATGGACGCTTCGCGCGAAGCCGGGATGCACCCCGACGCTGCGGCCGTCGGCCGTCTCGAGGTTCGGATCCTCGTGGCAGATCATGCATTCGTCGTTGGCCAGGGACGGGGCGGACAGCAACAGCAGCAGCGGCACGGCCGCCGCCAGGACGGGGAAGCCGCGGATCATGGCGCGGGGACTCGTCATGTAGACACCTCGCGAGGAAGCGGTCGGGTGGCACGGAGCTAAAGTAATACCCACCATCGACGAGTCAATTGCATAACTTATTTATTTGTTTATTCTTACCAGACTGGTCAAGTCTTGTTTAAAGCCGCGTCCGCATCGGATCCTGCTCCGACTTCCGACCGTGCGTCCGGGCTGCTATGATGGCGTCATCCGGCGAAAGGCGCGTCCATGCCCACCCGTGACCAGCATCTGGCGCACGACCAGCGATTCCTCCAGCAGGCCATCGACCTGGCCGTGGCCAACGCGGCCGGCGGCGGCGGTCCGTTCGGCGCGCTGGTCGTGCACGACGGGGAGGTGATCGGCGAGGGCGTCAACCGGGTCACCGCCCACGCCGATCCGACCGCCCACGCGGAGATGGTCGCCATCCGGGCCGCGTGCGCGCGCCTGGGCAGCTTCCAGCTGACCGGGTGCACGATCTACGCGAGCTGCGAACCCTGCCCCATGTGCCTCGGGGCGATCTACTGGGCGCGGCCGCAGCGGCTGGTCTATGCCGCCGATCGGACCCGGGCGGCGGCCGCAGGCTTCGACGATGCGCTGATCTACGACGAGATCCCGCGACCGCCCGCCGAGCGCCGTCTGCCCACCGCGCACGTCCCCATGGGCACCGAGACGGCCCCCTTCGAGGCCTGGCGGGCCAATACCGACCGACGCGAATACTGACCGCCGATCGCTCAGCTGCTCGGGGTCGCGACCTCCAGTGTCCGTCGCGGGTTCATCAGCAGGATGTCCGGATGGTCCGGATGCGGATCGGCCCCGCCCTTGATCCGCACGATCACGTCCGTCGGCGCGAGCTGCGGTTCGAGCGCCAGGATCTTGCCGGCCAGGTTGCAGACCTGCGGCGAGGCCATCGACGTGCCCGACATCCGCATGCGCTCGCCTCCCGGCACCTCGCTCTCGACCTCGAAGCCGTTGGCGTAGACCACGACATCCTCGCCGCCACTGGTGAAGTCCGTGGGGTCGCCCGCCTGGTCCACGGCGCCGACCACGAGCATGTTCTCCAGGTCGAAGCTCGCCGGGATCGAGACGTCGAACTCCACGTCGCTGTCGCTGTTGCCCGCGGCCACGCAGTAGAGGATCTCCGGGGTCGAGGCCATGGCCGCCTCCAGGCCGTCGGCGAGCACCCCGATCATCTCGCGCGCCATCTGCGCCCGCGCCTCGGCGCTCTCGCCGACGCCGTTGGCCTCGAGGGACGACTCGATCTCCTTGAACGTCCAGCCCCAGCTCATGTTCACCACGCGCACGCCCTGGTCGGCGAAGTACCGCGCGGTGCGGCGATAGCTCTCGGCATGACGGCGGGCGATCTCCATGGTCATCGCCTGCGGCGGGTTGTGATAATCGAAGGAGATGCGCGCCGGCAGCACCGTGGCGAAGGGATTGCCGGCCAGCGCGATCCCCGCCACGTGCGTGCCGTGGGCGTGCAGACCGAAGAAGGTCAGGCCCACCATGAAGTCCTTAAGGGCCCCGGGCTCGAGGCTGCTCATCGTCTCGCGCACGGCGGCGGCCTCGGGCGTGGAACGGTTCGACTGCAGATCGGTCAGACCGCGCGAGTAGCGGCGCAGCTCGGCCACGCGTCCGGCCTGCTCCTCCTCCGGATGCAGGAGATCCGGCGAGTCGCGTCCGTCGCGATCGAACGCGATGCCGTGGACGTCGTCGACGAACCCGTTGCCGTCGTCGTCGATCCCGTTGGGCACCTCGGCCCCGTTGACGAACACCCGCCCGGGGAAGACGTCCACGTCGACACCCGAATCCCAGATGCCGATCATGACCGGCGAGCCCGCCGCATCGTCCGGCAGCGCGACGTCGCGGTCGGCCCAGATGTCGTCCTTGGCCACCGCGTTGGCCGCGATGTACTCCGTGTAGACGGCGATCATCTCGTCCTTAAGGGGCAGCATGTACCGCTCGGCCACCTTCAGACCCACCAGACCGCGTGCGAGGTCGCTGCCGAGCTCGCCGCTCTTGGCCACGACGGGGTCGTGCTGCATCTGCACCACGCCCGCGAGCAGGTTGGCCGATATGTACTCCGCCTGTCCCTTGCGCTGCTCGACCACGTCCTGGACGACGTCCCACGGCCAGGTCTGCACGCGCGAGGACAGCTCCTCGCGGAACGCCCGCCGGACCTCCGGCGTGATGAGGTGGGAATCGGACCGGCGGTACGCGGCGATCATCGCCTCGCCGACCTGGCCGGCGGTCAGCCGGGCGGCCTCCTTGACCTCGAGGGCCCGCGACCTCCGCATGTGGTCCAGGGCATCGTCCCAGCGCTTCTCGAGCATGGCCACGTTGGCCAGGGTGCCGTACCAGCTCTTGAGCGTCGCGGCATCGTCCAGCTCGTATCGCGCGAGATCGGCCTCGAGGTCGCGCCCGACCGCGGCGGCGAAGCCGGCGAACACCTCGCGATCGGCGAACAGCTCGCTGGCCGTGCCCTCGATCGGATAGGTGTGCTGGGGAAGCTGATCGAGCGAGGTGACGACGATGCGATCGGCCGCGGCGGCGGCGTCAGTCGCCGCCTCGGGACCGGATCCGCCGCAGCCGGCGAGAAGCCAGCCGACGGTGAGCGACGCGACGAGGATCAGGGACAGACGACGACGCATGGGAACGCCCTCCCGGGTCGGAGCCAGACGGTGACGTATCGCGCCCCGCAGGATACGCCACGGGGCGGCGCCCGTCATCCCCGGGAGCCGTCGGCGGCCCGGATTTGTGCCTCGGTGGCCGATCCTGCTATACTCATGGGGTCGACGACCCCTCGTTTCCGCCGCCGTCCCCCGTCACCAAGGAAAGCGTGCCCCCATGTCGCGTCGTCTGCTGGCCCTGGCCGCCCTGATCGCCACCCTGACCGTGTTCGCCCTCCTGCTCGACACCGCGCCGCCGCCTCCGACGGCCACTGCCCCGGCGACCGACGGCCCCAACGGCATCCCCAGCGACTGGCACTGGCGGCAGCGCGCCTTCCCCCATGGCGCCATCAAGCCGGAATCCCAGCGGCTGATCCTGGAGCAGGCGGCCGCCAGCCAGCGCCAGGCCGCTCGCCAGCGTGCCCGCGGCGAGAAGAGCGCCGCCCTCACCGAGGCCTGGCAGCAGAAGGGCCCGACCAACGTCGGCGGCCGCGTCGCCGATCTCGCCATCCATCCGACCGATCCGGACGTCTGCTACGCCGGCCTCGCCTCGGGCGGTGTCCTGAAGACCACCGACGGCGGTCAGACCTGGACACCGATCCTCCAGGATCTCGACGTGATCACCATCGGCGACCTCGCCCTCGATCCCCAGGATCCGGAGGTGCTGTACGTCGGCACCGGCGAGGCCAACGCGGCCAGCCTGTCGTTCGTGGGCAACGGCCTCTACCGTTCACCCGACGGCGGCCTGACCTGGGAGCATCTCGGCCTCGAGGACTCGGCCTACATCGCGCGCGTCCTGGTCGACCCCGCCGACGGCCAGCGCCTGTTCGTCGCGGCCACCGGCCGCCTCTTCGGCACCGATCAGAATCGCGGGGTCTACCGCAGCCTCGACGGCGGGACGAGCTGGGACCGCGTCTTCGCGCTCACCGACTCGACCGCCTGCACCGATCTCGTCATGCACCCCGAGGACCCGGACATCGTGTACGCCGCCATGTGGGAGCGCGTGCGCGGACTCACCTATCGCCGCAGCGGCGGCCCCTCCAGCGGCATCTGGCGCAGCCTCGACGGCGGCGATACCTGGGCCGAGCTGACCAGCGGCGTACCCACCGGCGCGGACGTCGGCCGCATCGGATTGACCGTCTGCGAGGGCACCCCCGACCGCATGTACGCCATCTACGCCGACGCCGGCGCCGAGTTCGAGGGGGTCTACGTCAGCCGCAACGGTGGCGACACCTGGGCGGCGACCAACGACTGGCCCCTGTCGAGCATGTACAGCAACTTCGGCTGGTACTTCGGCCAGGTCCGCGTCCAGCCCACCGACCCGGACAACGTCTTCGCCCTCGGCGTGCCGCTCTACCGTTCGCTGAACGGAGGGGACAGCTGGTTCGAGGAAGGCGCCGACATGCACGTCGACCACCACGCGCTGGAGTTCTGCCCCAGCCTGCCCACGCGCGCCTACGCCGGCAACGACGGCGGGATCTACCGCTCCGACGACAGCGGATCGACCTGGACCAAGCTCTACGACCAGCCCGCCAATCAGTTCTACGCCGTCGAGATCGACCCCGCCGACCCGGCGCGTCTGTACGGCGGCACCCAGGACAACGGCACCCTCCGCACGCCCGACGGCGGCCTCGACACCTGGGAACGCATCTTCGGCGGCGACGGCTTCACCGTCATCGTCGACCACACCGACAGCGACGTGATCTACGTCGAGTACCAGTACGGCAATCTCTTCAAGTCGACCAACGGCGGCTTCTCGTTCTTCTGGGCGATGAACGGCATCGACGGCGGCGACCGCATGAACTGGCACACGCCGGTGGTGATGGATCCCGTCGACCCGGAGGTCCTCTACTACGGCTCCCAGCGCATCTACAAGACCACCGACGGCGCCGACAGCTGGGTGCCCATCTCCGAGGACCTCACCGACGGCGACCAGGGCGCGAACTACGGCACGATCACCACCATCGCCATCGCACCGTCCTCGCCGGCGCGGGTCTTCGCCGGCACCGACGACGGCAACCTCTGGGCCTACCGTCCATTCAGCGGGCAGTGGGTCAGCATCTCGGATGGCCTGCCCAGACGGTGGGTCACCGACATCGCGGTCCACCCGACCGACCCGGCGACCCTCTACGTGACCTTCAGCGGCCTGCGCTGGAACGAGCCCATCAGCCACGTCTACCGCAGCGAGGACGGCGGTGAGACCTGGCAGGACGTGAGCGGCGACCTCCCCGAGGCCCCCGTGCACAGCATCCTCGTCGATCCCGTGGACCCGGGTCGCCTGGTGATCGCGAGCGACGTGGGCGTCTACATCTCCGGCGACGCGGGCGCGACCTGGCAGGCGTTCGGCCTCGGCCTGCCGCGCGTGCCGGTCTTCGACCTCGATCTTCATCCAGAGACCCGGATGGTGGCCGCCGGCACGTACGGCCGCAGCATCTTCACCATCGACCTGGTCGATCCGGTGACGGCCGCGCCCGAGACCCCCGACGCGCTCGCGCTGGACCTGCGGGCCGCGCCCAATCCATTCAACCCCCTGACCGAGCTGCGGTTCGCGCTGCCGACCGGCGGTGCGGTCACCCTGGAGATCCTGGACGTGCGCGGCCGTCGCGTGGCCGTCCCGTTGAGGACCGAACTCCCGGCCGGCGAGCACCGGGTGCGCTGGGACGGCCGTGACGAGACGGGGCGCACCCTCCCGAGCGGCGTCTATCTCGCCCGCCTCGCCGCCGGGGGGATGACGGTCACCGAGAAGCTGATGCTCGCGCGCTAGTCCGCGGTCGGGAGAGTGCTCGAGCCTGAGGCACCTCACCGGAGATGCGATCGAGCGAGTCGACTCGATGCCGCCTCGTACGAGCGCTCCGCCTCATTCGTTCGGTGGCCAGGCGTCGACCGGCTTGCGGAGCCCGGACACCGCGCTGGAATTCCCCCGGCCCCGCGCCTATAGTTTCAGAGACGGCATCCGGTCCGGGGCATCGCAAGACCGTCGCGGCCCCGCCTCGCGAGCGGCCCGGAAAGAGAAAGGCGGCTTCCACGCCGGTCGATCATGGCGCCAGACGACCAACGGCCCCCAGCTTCCGCCACCGACCCCGTCGACCTGCCCCGCGCGCTCGCCGACCCCTGCCGACGTATCCAGGAACAGCTCACCCTGCTCAGCCCGCGCGCCGAGGCCGTCGCCGCGTCGCTGGACGAACTGGACGGGGCCCTCGCCACCGCCCCGGCCA
Organism: bacterium; assembly: GCA_014730255.1. Lineage (GTDB taxonomy): Bacteria > Krumholzibacteriota > Krumholzibacteriia > LZORAL124-64-63 > LZORAL124-64-63 > Glo-17. The sequence goes on from WJIQ01000088.1 coordinate 9,133, forward strand.
GCGCCTGGAACGAGGCGGTCTGTCTTCGCCTCGCCGATCTGTTGCGGACCCGCCGCGACACGTGCGCCGACCTGGTCGCACGGTGGCTCGTGGCGCGCCTGCCGATGGTCCCGGATCCCGATCGCCTGGCCCAGGTGCTGCTCGCCGGCCGCGACGCCGATCGTCAGCGAACGGTGGTCCGTACGGTGCTCGGAACGTGGAGCCCCGACAGCTGCCCCATGAGCACCGAGTTGATCGGCCGCCTGGCCGAGGCGACGGGCGCCGCCTGCCCTCCCGATAGGGACGACCCGGATCTCCGTGCGCTGCTCGACGAGGTCGCGACCCGGCTCGGTCACGAGGTCGACCCCGACGCCGCCGATCCCCGCGAGGCTCTGCTCTGCACCGGTCCGACCACCGAGGCGCGCCGGCTGGCCGCCCGCGCCCTCGACCTCGCCGGCCTGCCGGTTCCGGAGTCGCGCCTGGCCCGGGCCCTCGGCGTCGACGCCGCCGACCGTCTCGGTGGTCTGCTGCAGTACAGCCGGGCGACCCACCAGGACCTGGTCGATCTGACCCCCACGGGCCGGCTCGCCGACGGCCTCGTCGACCAGCTCGTCGAGGCCGGCCAGGCGCTCGGTCCCGCGGCGCTGGGGGCGATCGTCGGCGAGCTGGGCTGGGCGGCCGTCTGCCGCGGCGTCGCGGTCGAGCGCCGCCTCGGCGTGAGCGTCGACGGCAGCTTCCCGTTCCTGGCCACGCCCGAGGAGGCCGATCTGCTCGAGGCCGGCGGCCGGACCCGACGCCTGTTCGACCGGCACCTCGTGGTCGCCCACGGAGGCGCCGCGGCCGCGACCGGCGACACCGATCCGGCGACGGCCGAGGTCGCCCGGTTCCGGCGCTACAACCTCCTGCACGCCGACCTTCTCGGCGAGATCCTGGAGATCGCGCCGCTGACCCCGGCGAAGCTCGAGCGCGTCGTCGCGAGCCTCGACGAGGTGGTCGAGCTCTTCTCCGACCTGTTCGCCGCCGACCTCGACCACCCCGGCCAGGTGCGCGAGCGGTACCGGCGGCTGAAGGCCCCACTCGTGGACGCGGTCGACACGCCGGGCCGTGACCAGCCGCTCGACGCCGAGACCACCCGCCTCGTGCTCATGTTCGAGGATCCGCGCACGGTCGACGAGGTCACCACCCTGCACGGCCTCAAGCGGTACCTGCACCAGCGCGGGCTGCAGCTGGCCTTCCAGCGGTTCCGCTCCGGGCAGGCGGCCAATCGCACGGTCGACCTCGCCGTCGTCGCCGGCGACCGGGTCGTGCAGACCCTGCGCAAGATCCGGTACATCGATTTCGAGCCGGCGGACGACCCCGGGGCGCTGCCATTCGTGGTCTCCCTGGTGGTCGAGGCGCTCGGCCGCCGCCTGCTGCACCTGCTGGCCGACGCTCCGGACGTCGAGCTGCTGATCTACGGCAACGAGGTGCAGGCCTTCGTGCGCTTCCGCAACCACCCGGCGTTCCTGCGCATCGACTCGTCGCCCCCGCTGCGCGGCGGCATGATCGACCTCGTGTACTTCGGTGTCAGCCAGTACGAGCTGGACCATCACCCCGACCTGAACCTGCCCTGGATCCAGCGGGTGTTCCAGCGCCTGGACTTCGATGCCGGTGCGGACGGCCTGCAGCTGCACATCCGCTACGACAAGGAACGCGCCTTCGACCTCGGCGACCTCATCGAGCACGTGCGCCTGCTCTGCTCCCTGCTGCCGCACCTGATGGATCTGGACTGGGTGCTCGGAGGCCTGCGCTACCCCGAGCCGGTGCAGGCGGCGATCGCCGACCACTGGGCCGACTGGATCCTCCGCTGGGGCGTGCTGCCGGACACCGCCATGCTCACGCGCGACCGGCGGGCCCTGCTCCAGGAGGTGCGCAGCGACGCGGCCGGCTCCACGGCGGTGCCCTGGGACGGTCGCGGCGAGGTCCGCCACCACCTGGCGCACGGGCCGGGCCCGGAGTTCTGGACGCGCCTGCAGGAGGCCCTGGCCTCCGACGAGGCCGCGGCGACGGTCTGCTGGGCGGCCGCCCGCGAGGCGCCCCGAGCGCAGCTTCCCCTGCAGGATCTGGTGCTCGACCCCCGGCGCGAAGCGCGCGCCCGGGTCGCCTCGGGCGTCCGGGCGCCGGCCGACGCCCCGATGCGATTCGCCGGCCTGCTGGCCACCGGCGGTGGCGCCCTCGGCGAGGCCGCGCGCATGGCCTCGGTCGTCGAGAGCGTCGAGCGCCATCTCCGCTTCGCCACCGTCGGCACGATCCACGGCCACCCGGTGCGCCAGGCCAGCCTCATGCTGCCCGGCGAGGTGCTAGACATCCAGACCCTGCACGACGCGTCCGGAGCGGTCCGCCTGGCCAGCGCGCGTACCCGTCCGTTCCTGCTGACCCCGGGGTGCGCCGTTCCGGGGCGCGTCGAGGGGCCCACCGTCACCGAGCTGGACGCCGCCTCCGTGGCCGCGCGCCTGAGGCGCGGCAACTACGTCGGCATCACCTGCGAGGTGCCCCGCCCGCCCGATGCGGTCGACCTCGCCGACCTCGCGGCCACGTTCGCCGAGGAGAACCCCCACGCCCCGCCGGTGGTCGAGCCCGGCGAGCGCACGCTCGATGGCGTGACCGCGGCCCCGGGACGCGCGGCCGGCACCGCCGTGTTCTACCGACCGGACCTGACGCCGGCCGACGTCGCCGAGTGCGTGCTCTTCGCGCCGGCCCTGCGCCCGGAGGACACGCCGCTGCTGCGGCGGGCGGCGGCCGTCGTCTCGACCGGCGGTGGCATCCTCAGCCACGCCGGCATGATCGCCCTGGAACTGGGCAAGCCCGCCCTCGTGGTCCAGGGCACGTGGCAACTGGGCGAGGCGCGCCGTGCCGCGCTGGTCTGCCGCACGACCGATTACTCGGCCGAGACCATGCGGCACGGCGAGCGGACGGTGACCGTCTATCGCGACCGGCGCGAGCGCGAGGAGCACCTGCGCGAGGGCGATCTCGTGGTGGTCGACGCCGGCCGCGGCAAGCTCGGCATCCTCGGGCAGGACCGCGACGCCCTGGCGATGCAGGAGGAGCTGCGGCACCACGACACCGTCGCCGCCTCCCTCGACGGCGCCAGTCCGGGCCAGCAGGAACTGACCCTGCGCGGCGGGCTGCTGCGCGCGGCGCACCAGCTCCAGAAGCTCGTCGGTCGGATCGACCAGCCGAACCTCGCGCGCCACGCCGCGCGCGAATTGCTCGCGCCGGGGCGTCGCGGGTTCGCCGACGCCGACGAGCGGACACCGGCGGGTTCGCGCCGCAGCGACCTGCTGAGGCGACTGTTCGCCAACGAGCAGTGCGGCGAGGTGGCCCGGCGCGCCGCCGAGGCCGAGGCCGCCGGCCTGGCCCAGCAGCTGCGGGCTCGCTGCGCCGGCTCGCTGCGGGCGGTGCCCGCGGCCGAGACCGTCCACGAGGTCGTCTACCTGCAGCAGAGCGTCGAGCACGACGTCGCCCGGCTCGAGGCCATGACCCGCACGCTCGCGGCCGCCGGCCTCGCGGTGACCGCCGGCCGTCCCGACGGCTGTGGTGATCTCGAGACGGCCTGCCGGAGCCGCCTGATCACGCTCCGGGAGCGTTGCATGTCGCTCCTGGCCGACCGCGCCGATCATCCGCAGGAGTGGTGGCGGGCGCGCAACGCGCTGCAGGTGCACGCCACCCTGGACGAACTGCTCGGCGATGCGGGTGGCGAGAGCCGGGAGCAGCGCCAGCGGGCCGATGCCGCCGTCCGCGCCCGGAAGCAGCGGTCGCTCGCCCGGCTCTCCGAGCGTCGCATCGTGCGTTGCACCGATGGCGGCCTGGAGCTCGCCCGGCTGATCGGGGCCAAGGGCGCTCACCTGGGCGAGATCGCGCGGGTGCTCGGACCGGAGCGGGTCCCGTCGTGGTTCGCGGTCTCCGACACCGGCTTCCGGGAAGCGCTGGCGGCACCGATCGGCCCGGTCGACGCCTCGCTGCGGCTGGCGCCGGGAACCCCCGTCCTGCTGGCGGTCCAGGACCTTCTCGCGCGCGGCGATCTGGATACGGCGGCCCGGGCGGCGGCCATCGCCGCGGTCTGGCGGTCGCTCGTGCTCCCGGACGGCCTGGCCCGCGAGATCCGCACGGCCTACGCCGAGCTCGCGGCCCAGCAGCCCGCCGACCCCGCCGAACCGTCGGTGGCGGTCCGGTCCTCGACCTTCGAGGAGGACGGCACACGGTCGTCCTGGGCGGGCCAGTTCGATACCTTCCTCGGCGTCCGTGGCGCCGAGTCCGTGCTCACGCACGTCAAGCTGGCCTGGGCGAGCCTGTGGTCCGAGCGTGTCCTGCACCATCGCCGGGACCTCGCCTCCGGCGGTGATGCCGGCCCGCCCGGCGGCGGCGTCCTCGTGCAGCGGCTGGTGGACAGCCGGGCGGCCGGCGTCGCGCACACCCTCTCTCCCGTCTCCGGCCAGCCGCGCGAGATGGTGGTCAACGTGGGCCTCGGCCTCGGCGAGGGCGTCGTCTCCGGGACCGTCGAGGTCGATCAGATCTCCATCATCCGGACCGCGGGCGAGATGCCCGAGACGCTCCGCTTCCGTTACACGGTCGGCGACAAGCGCCACCAGGTGGTCTACGACCGGCGCCGGGGCGGCGGCACGTGTATCGAGGAGACCCTGTACCACCAGCGCCTGCGGCCGGCGCTGGAGTACGCCGACCTCGAGGATCTGGTGCGCGCGGCCACCCGGCTGGAGACCGCGCTCGGCCACCCCCTGGACGTCGAGTTCGCCCTGGCCGCCGATCGCCTCTTCATCCTGCAGGCCCGGCCCATCGTCGCCTACCAGGCCGCCCTGGCCGCGGCACGGCGCGAACGGGACGGGGCGTTCCGCTGATCGGGCCACGGGCCCGGATTGGAGTCATCGTGATGATCCGCCGCGAGGAAGCGCTCGAGTATCATGCCGGGGACCGCGCCGGCAAGGTGGCCGTCACCGCCAGCAAATCCTGCGTCAGCCCCCGCGAGGTGCGGCTCGCCTACCTGCCGGGCGCCGTGTTTCCCGGCCAGGAGATCGCCGACGATCCGGCCGCGGCCTGGCGATACACCGCCCGCGGCAACCTGGTGGCCGTCGTGACCAACGGCACGGCCGTTCCCGGCCTGGGCGACGTCGGCCCGGCGGCCGCCAAGCCGATCCAGGAGGGCATCGCGGTCCTCTTCAAGCGGCTGGCGGACATCGACGTGTTCGACCTGGAACTGGACGCCACCGAGCCCGACCGGCTGGTCGAGGCCGTGCGCATGCTCGAGCCCACCTTCGGCGGCATCAACCTCAAGGACATCCGGGCCCCGGAGGGTCTGACGGTCTATGACCGCCTGCGCGAGACCGTCGCCATTCCCGTCTTCCACGAGAACCTCTACAGCACGGCCGTCGTGGCCATCGCCGGTCTGATGAACGCCCTCGACCTCGCCGACAAGAAGGTCGACGCGGTCCGGATCGTCGTCTGCGGCGCCGGGACCATCGGTCTCGGTTGCTGCCGGCTGCTCCGTGCGATGGGCGTACCGGCCGAGAACCTCCTGCTCTACGACGTGCACGGTCTGATCCACGAGGATCGCGACGACCTGCACGGCTACCAGCGCACCTTCGCCCGGAACGTCGACGCGCGGACCCTGGCCGAGGGTTTGCGGGACGCCGACGTCGTCCTCGGGGCGTCGACCGGCGGCGTGCTCACGCCGGACATGATCCGCTCGATGAACCGCTACCCCATCGTCTTCGCCATGGCCACGCCCGAGCCCGAGATCGGCTATGACGAGGCGCGCGCCGTCCGCCACGACGCGATCGTCGGCACCAGCCTGACCACCTCCCCCAACGCCATCGTCGACCTGCTCAGCTTCCCCTACATCATCCGCGGCGCGCTCGACGTGCAGGCCAGCACCATCAGCGAGACCATGATGCTCGCGGCCGCCCGCAGCCTGGCCGAACTGGCACGCGAGGAGGTGCCCGAGGAGGTGATCCGCGCCTACGGCGACGCGCCACTCAGCTTCGGCCCCGAATACCTGCTCCCGCGTCCGGTCGACCCGCGCATCCTGGTGCGCCAGTCGTCGGCCGTCGCGCGTCAGGCCATGGAGGAAGGGGTCGCCGCGCGGCCGATGGACGGGGCCGCCCTCGAGGAGCAGCTGACCGTGCGCCTGGGCACCGGCCGGGAACTGCTGCGGCAGCTGGTGCTGAAGGCGCGGCAGGTCAACCCGCGCATCGTCCTGCCCGAGGGAACGAACGAGACCATCCTGCACGCCTGCGCCATGATGCTCGACGAGGGCATCGCCAATCCGGTGCTCCTGGGCGACGAGACGCAGGTGCGGGAGGCGGCGCGGCGGCTCGGCATCGACCTCGGCGGCGTGGCCATCGTCGACCCGGCGACCAGTCCCCAGCTCGGCGACTACGCGGACGCCTACTTCCGGCTGCGGGGGCGTCGCGGCCTGACGCGGGAGCTCGCGCTCCAGCGCACGCGCCAGACCAAGCACTTCGCCACCCTGATGCTGCACACCGGAGACGCCGATCTGATGATCGGAGGCGTGAGCGACCACTACGCCGAGACCATGCGCACGGTCCTCGAGGTGATCGGTCCCGCCGAGGGCGTCGAGCGCATCGCCAGCCTGCACCTCGTCCTGCTGCCGAAGCAGGTCTTCGTGCTGGCCGACTGCGCGGTGAACATCGATCCGGACGCCCGCCAGATGGCCGAGATCGGCCTGCTGTCGGCGCAGCTCGCCCGCTCGCTCGGCGTCGAGCCGAGCGTGGCGATGCTCAGCTTCTCGAACTTCGGCAGCGCCGAACACGCACTCGCACGCAAGGTCCGCGAGGCGACACGGATCGCGCACGAACGCGATCCCGAGCTGGTGATCGAGGGCGAGCTGCAGCTGGCGACCGCACTCGACGGCGACATCCGGCGGCGCTACTTCCCGTTCTCGGCCCTGACCGAGGACGCCAACGTGCTGATCTTCCCCGACCTGCAGTCGGGCAACCTGGCCCTGCACCTGCTGGAGGCGCTCGGCGACGCGGTCGTGGTCGGCCCCGTGCTCACCGGCACGCGCAAGCCCGTGCACGTGATCCAGTACGGCGCGCCCGCCGAGGCGGTCGTGCACCTGGCGACCATGGGGGCGCTGCAGATCGCCGAACGGGGCGGCCGGGGGATCGTCTGATCCCCGGCCGCCCCGATCTGGCGGCCCGGATCTAGTCGCGCCCGACCTCGTAGGCCGAGAGGGCGGCCATGTTGACGATCTCGCCGACGCTCGAGCGCGCGCTGATGATGTTGATCGGGTGCTTCAGTCCGTAGAGGAGCGGCCCGACCGCCGAGTTGTCGCCGAGATGCTCGACCAGCTTGAAGGCGATGTTGGCGCTCTGCAGGTCCGGAAAGATGAGCACGTTGGCCGTGCCCGCGACCCGGTTGTCGGGGACCGACTTGTCCGGCACGTCGGCCACCACGGCCACGTCGGCGTGCATCTCGCCGTCGACGCGCAGTTCAGGGTGATCGCGATTGAGGATGCGGACGGCCTGGCGCACGCGGCGCGCTTCAGGCGTGTTGTTGTCACCGAAGTTGGAGTACGACAGCAGGGCCACCTCGGGCTCGAGACCGAAGTGGCGCGCCAGCTGCGCGGAGACCAGGCTGATCTCGGCGAGCTGTTCGCTCGACGGGGCGATGTTGAGCGTCGTGTCGGCGAACACCAGCACCCGCGACCCCGCCAGCATCACGTGCATGCCGACCACGCGATTGACGCCCTCCCGGAGCTCAGCCAGGGGAAGCACCTGCCGGATGACGTCGACGTAGCTGCGGTCGGCCCCACAGACCAGACCCTCGGCCTCGCCCGTGCGCAGCATCATCGCGCCATGCTGGATCGGACGCTGCACCACGCGCAGAGCCTTGTCGTAGTTGTATCCCTGCCGCGCCCGCTGGTGGTGCAGCACGCGCGCCATCTGCTCGAGGTTCGGGCAATCCCGCGGATTCTTGATGGTCACGCGATCGAGATCGAGCCCGATCGCCTCGGCCTCCCGCCCGATGACCGCCCGGTCGCCGAGCAGGATCGGGTCGCAGAGCCCCTCCTCGATGAGCGTCTGGCAGGCCTCGATGACCCGCTCGTTCTCGCCGTCGGCCAGCACGATCCGACGCGGACGGCTGCGGGCCTTGCTGCGGATCTGCCGCATCACCAGCCAGCTGCGGCTGACCATGCCCTCGAGGCGGGTGCGGTACTCGTCCCAGTCGTCGATCGGCCGTTCGGCGACCCCCGACTCGCAGGCTGCGCGTGCGACGGCCATGGACTCGCGCGGCAGGACCCGCGGATCGAAGGGCTTGGGGATGATGTATTCCGGACCGAACTCGAAGTGCTGGCCGCCGTAGGCCGCGGACACCTCCTCGCCCGAGGGCATGCGGGCCAGTTCGGCCAGGGCGTGGGCCGCCGCGACCTTCATCTCCTCGTTGATCGCCGTCGCCCGCACGTCCAGCGCTCCCCGGAAGATGAACGGGAAGCCCAGCACGTTGTTGACCTGGTTGGGGAAGTCGCTGCGGCCCGTGGCCACGATCGCATCCGGACGGGCCGCCTTGGCGTCGTCGTACGTGATCTCCGGATCCGGGTTGGCCAGCGCGAAGATGATCGGTCGCGGCGCCATGCTGCCGACCATGTCCGGGGAGACCAGACCGGCCATCGAGCAACCGAGGAACACGTCCGCCCCCTCCATGGCGTCGGCCAGGGTGCGGCGGTCCGTCTCGCGGGCGAACAGCTCCTTGTAGGGGTTCATGCCCTCCTGGCGCCCCGCATGGACCACACCCTTGCTGTCGCAGAGGGTGATCTGCCCGGTCGGGATGCCCACCGAGACCATCAGCTTGGCACAGGCGATGGCGGCCGCACCGGCGCCGGAGATCACGACCTCGAGGTCGGCGAGCTCCTTCTCCTGCAGGCGCGCGGCGTTGATCAGGCCGGCGATGGCGATGATCGCCGTGCCGTGCTGGTCGTCGTGGAAGACCGGGATCGCGAGGCTCTTCTTGAGCTGCTCCTCGATGTAGAAGCACTCCGGCGCCTTTATGTCCTCGAGGTTGATGCCGCCGACGGTGGGCTCGAGCATCTGGCAGAATCGGACCACGTCGTCGGGGTCCTCGCTGGCCACCTCGAGGTCGAACACGTCGATGTGCCCGAAGCGCTTGAAGAGCACCGCCTTGCCCTCCATCACCGGCTTGCCCGCGAGCGGACCGATGTTGCCGAGGCCGAGCACGGCGGTGCCGTTGCTGACCACGGCCACGAGGTTGCCGCGGTTGGTGTACTCGAATCCCCGGCCGAGGTCCTCGGCGATCGCCTTGCAGGGCACGGCGACCCCGGGCGTGTAGGCCAGGGAGAGCTGGCGCTGGGTGAGGCAGGGCTTCGTGGCGACGACGGCGGTCTTGCCGGGCGGGGTCTGGCCGTGATACTCCAGGGCGTCCTGGTCGCGGATCTCCATGGGTGGCCTCCGGGGCTGAGGGTGTCCCGCAATCATGTTGCAGAGGCCACGGCGACGCAATGATAATCG
>WJIQ01000399.1 GCA_014730255.1 bacterium
CGTAATCTTGCAAAATCTTTTAAAACAACGATTTATGTCGATATACCTGATGAGAATTTGATGCACCGCGAATGATCCTCGAACGCTCGGCATCTAGAGTTGCCCCCGATCGGGAGTGCTTCTCGGTGCTCCGCCTTCACGTTCACCGCATCCCACGGGGGGGATACCATGCGGAACTTGCTCCGGACCTTCATCTTCGTCACGCTCGTCGTCGCCATGGCCTTCAGCGCCCAGGCGACCGAGGGCACCAAGAACATCATCGTGTTCATCAGCGACGGCTGGGGTTACAGCCAGCTGGACGCGGTCGCCTACTACAACGGCGAGCGCAACGAGTACGAGACCAGTGCCGAGTGGACCGCGCTGGGCATGACCAACTTCATGTACCACCTCGGCACCGAGTACCCGCCCTACGGCGGCGACGGCTTCGTCGGCATCTATGGCTACGATCCCGACCAGGCGTGGAGCGACTGGTACTACCAGCAGAACTACGCCACGGACAGCGCCGCCGCGGCCAGCGCCATGTCGACCGGTGAGAAGACCTACAAGGGCTCGATCTGCTGGAGCGTCGATGGCGAGCCCATGCAGAACATCATGGAGTACGCCGAGTCGCTGGGCCTGAGCACCGGCATCGTCTCGAGCGTCATGCTCAGCCACGCGACCCCGGCCGCCTACCGCGCCCACAACGAGGCCCGCGGCAACTACGCCGAGATCGCCCAGGAGCTCGCGCAGAACACCGACCTGAGCGTCGTCATGGGCGCCGGCCACCCGAACTACGATTCCAACGGCGAGTGGGATCCGGGCATTCCCGGCGATCCTGGCGACTGGAAGTACGTCGGTGGCTACGAGCAGTGGCAGGAACTCGAGGCCGGCACCGCCGGTGGCGACTGGCCCTGGACCCTGGTCGAAGAGAAGGCCGACTTCGAGGCGCTGGCTGACGGCACGCTCGAGCTCGACCGCGTCTTCGGCGTGGCCAAGGTCGGCTACACCCTGCAGCACGATCGCACCGGCTACCCCGACTACAACGAGCCCCAGGCCCCCTACGAGGATCCCTTCATCGCGACCGTTCCGAGCCTCGAGACCATGACCGCGGGCGCCCTCAACGTCCTGGGCGGCAACGAGGATGGCTTCGTGCTGATGGTCGAGGGCGGCGCCATCGACTGGGCCGGCCACGGCCGCGCCATGGAGCGCCACATCGAGGAGCAGAACGACTTCGACGCCGCCGTCGAGGCCGCCGTGGCCTGGGTGGAGGCCAACAGCAGCTGGGACGAGACCACCGTCGTGGTCACCGGCGACCACGAGACCGGCTTCCTCTGGGGCGAGGGCGTCGATCCCGAGAACCCCGACACCTGGTTCACCCCGCTGCAGGACAATGGCCCCGGCAACGTGCCCGGCTTCTACTACTACAGCGCGCCCGGTGACGACTGGCAGAACCCCTCGGGTTCGGCCGGCCACACCAACATGGTCATCCCGTTCTTCGTCCGTGGTGGCGGCGCCGACCTGATCGCCAGCTACGCCGACGAGTCGGATCCTCTGTATGGCGAATACCTGGACAACACCGAGCTCGGCATGGCCTGCTTCGACCTGCTGTATTACGCCGTGCCGGTGGAGAACCCCGGACAGCCGAGCGAGACTCCGGTGGCCCAGCTCGCCCTCGAGCAGAACCACCCCAACCCGTTCAACCCCGCCACCGACATCTCCTTCTCGCTGCCGCGCACCGGCAACGTGCGCCTGGAGATCTTCGACGTGCAGGGCCGCCTCGTGCGCACCCTGGTCGATGGCACCATGGGTCAGGGAACGCACAGCGTGACCTGGACCGGCGAGACGAACAACGGCGCCCGCGCCGCCAGCGGCACCTACGTGTACCGCCTGACGACCGACAGCCGTGTCCTGAGCAAGACCATGGCGCTGGTGAAGTAGCACCTGTCCCGCCTGCGATCCCCTGGGGCTCCGGCCATCCGGCCGGGGCCCCGTTTTTGACCGGATCCATACGCGACCTTGACGCGGTCCTGAGGCTCGTCGCCCAGATTCGACCCAGCGACATCCTTCCTCCGGAGGCTTCCCATGACTGCCCATCGGCTCATGATCCTGTTCACCGCGATCGGCCTCGTGTCGATCGGTCTCGTCGCCTGTGGCACCGGTCCCGACGACATGGCCGGCAATCGAACCACCGCGCCCGAGTGGTTCGCCGGTCGCGTCCAGTACGAGGTCAACGTGCCCGAATTCAGCGAGGACGGGACGCTCGACGGCGTGATCCCGCGCCTGGACGGCCTCGACGATCTCGGCCTCGAGGTCCTCGTGCTCGGGCCGATCCATCCGCGCGGCGGTGTCTCGCCGGCCGACACGTTTCCCGCACATCCGTATTCGGTGACCGACCACCTCGCGGTGGCCGAGGATCTGGGCGGGATGCCGGCGTTCGCGCGGCTCGTCGGCGCGGCCCACGCGCGCGGGATGCGGATCGTGCTGGACATGGTGCTCAACCACGGGGCCATCGATCATGTGGCGGTCGTCGAGCATCCGGAGTGGTTCGCGCGCGACGAGGGTGGGCAGCTGACCCGCAAGGTAGACGACTGGCGGACCATCGCCGACTTCGTGCACCAGGACCCCGCCGTCCGCGCCTTCCACCAGCAGGTCCTGAAGACCTGGCTCGCCCGCGGGGTCGACGGGTTCCGGTTCCTGCACGCCAACCTCATGTCCGACGACTACTGGCGGGAGATCCTCGCTGGCGTGCGCCGCTCGCACCCGGAGGCCTATCTGGTCGCCGACGTCAAGAATCCGAAGTTCCTCGATCTCGGGTTCGACGGCATCTACAAGCCCCAGTTCTTCGAGGCCTCGACCTTCGGCATCCTCGACGACATGGCCCAGCTCGGCCTGCGGGACGACATCTGGTACGGCGCCGTCGACACGGTCTACGGGATCGGGCACCGCGGCACGATCTTCCTGGAGGACCGGTTCCTCGTCCGCGCGACCGAGACGTTCCCCTGGCCCCGTGGCAAGGGCTACGCCGCCGTCCTGCTGACCATCCCCGGCACGCCCAAGCTCTACAACGGTCAGGAATGGGGCATCTCCTCCCAGCCGCGGCTGACGCGCGCCACCCGCCTCGCCCCCGGGCAGGGGCACGAGGGCTGGGCGGCGCACTACCGCGACCTGCTGCGGCTGCGCACCGGCAGCGAGGCCCTGCGGATCGGCGAGGCGCGCTGGATCGAGGCCGAGGAACGCGAGCTGATGGTGTACACGCGGGAGATCCCGGGCGAGACGATCCTCGTCGCCGCGAACCTGACCGACACCGGGCCGGAGTTCACCCTGCCGGACGACCTGGCGACCGCTCGCTGGCACGAGTGGGAGGATGGCGCCTTCGCCGGCGAGGCGACCGACCTCGAGGGGAAGATCCGCGTCGAGCCCTGCGATTACCGGGCCTGGCGCCTCGCACGCTGAGCTCAGTCCAGCCGGACGACGCGCGAGCTCAGGACGTCGCGGCCATCGCGGACGCGCAGCAGGTAGACGCCGGCCGGCACCCGGCGGCCGGCGTCGTCCTGGCCGCTCCAGAGCAGGTCCAGCCGGTCGGCCGCGAGGCCGTCGACCAGTCGCCGGACGCGGCGGCCCCGCACGTCGAAGACGTCCGCCACGACCGGTCGCGCATCCGGTAGCTCGAGCCGCCAGCGGGTGACCGGCGCACCGATCGAGGGCCCGAGCAGTCGCAAGCGCGCGGCCGGGACCACCGGGGCCGCCGCGGCGACGTCGACCAGGTCCACGGCGCACCACGGCGCGTCGGCGGCCTCCAGGAACGCCGCGTGTGCTCCCGCATCGCCGCGCACATGCCACGCGAGCCAGGGCTGCATGAGCGCGAGCGTGCGCTCGCGGTGCGCGTCCGGCCCGACCTCGGGCGGGCAGCCGGACTCCGCCCCGACGCAGGGCTCGCAGGGGGCCGCGAAGTAGCAGTGGCCGGCGCCGTGCAGCGTGACCATCGCGCGCGGGGTGGCCGCGAGCGCCTCGTGCAGGGGCCAGTGGTGCGATCCGGGCGGCGTGATGCAGTCGAGCTCCCCGGAGATCACCAGGACCGGCGCCGCCACCGCTCCGGCATGGGCGATCATCGACGGCCGGGCACGTTCCTGGGGCGCCAGCGCCACCACCGCGTCGGGCGTCCGCCGCGCCGCGGCGACGATGGCTGCCCCGCCGCCCAGGCTGTGGCCGGCGAGCGCCCAGTCGGGGCCGGCCTCGGGCATGCCCACGGGCAGGGCCGCCTCGCCGTCCTGCACGGCGGCCACGGCCAGCAGGAGGTCGTCCGCGAGTTCGCCCTGGTCAGCCTGCATGCCGTTCTCGGTGTCGGGCAGCAGCACCAGCCAGCCAGCCTCGGCCAGGGGCCCGGCCAGCGCGCGGTATTCGGTCCACGGGGTCATGGTGGCGTGCCCGAGTGCCAGGACGGGGCAGGGGCCGGAGGCGACGGCCGGGCCGATGGCGGTCACGGGCACCGTGCGGCCCGGACGGTCCGGATCGGTCAGCGTGAAGGCCCACTCCTCCGTCGCACCGGCTCCCGGGCGTGGGACCAGGACACCGGCCGTGAGGATCGCGATCAGGAGGGCGCGTCGTGACATGATCGAGGACCCACCCGGTGGCGAGGGCGGTCTCCTCATGATACAGGATCGAACCGGTCCGGACCAGGCCGATCAGCGTCTGAGCATGTCGTCGCCGGAGCGATCGAAGTCGCTGAAGTCGGCGTGCATGTCGACGTACCGTCGCGCCGCCCACTCGTCCTCGCGGTGCCGCAGGCCCCGCGCGAGCAGGATCAGGGACGCGGCGATGATCATCGCCATGACGAGGTCGGCCACGTTGCCGCCGGCATCGGCATCGCCGATCACCCGCCAGAGGAGCTTCAGCGCGCTCAGGCCGCCGGCGACCATCAGCGCGATGATCCGCGGCCGCCCGTGGTTCTTGCGCTCGGTGATCGCCATGGCGATGAGGATCAGCGACTTCGGCAGGGCGAACGCCCGGTAGATGACCGGCGCGTACTCGACCTTCAGGAGCGCCGCGGCCAGCGCCACGCCCTGGGCGACGAACACCAGGCCGCCGATCAGGACCATGGTGCTCGCCCACATGCGCGGGCCGCACATCATCAGCCCCACGCCCGTCCCCAGCAGGCCGAGTCCCCAGAAGTACCAGGGTTCGGCCGCCGAGGGCCAGATCAGCTGCAGCGCCGGGCCCAGGAACATCAGGATCGACCCGGCCAGCAGCACGCTGCTCGGGCGCAACCCGGCCCGGATCTGCCCCCAGTAATCGCTCCTCGCCAGTTCTTCCATGCCATCGACCTCGCCGGCTCGGGTCCTGTGCTCGTCGGGCGAACGCGCCGGCCCGCTGGACGCCGCGGGCCGCAGGCGCTAAGCTCCCGCCATGAAGATCGCATTCCTCGGCACCCATGGCGTGGGCAAGACCACGCTGTGCTACGAGCTGGCCGCGGCCCTGAAGCGGCTCGACCTGTCGGTCGACCTCGTCAAGGAGGTCGCCCGCCGCTGCCCGCTGCCCATCAACCGCGAGACCACCGATCAGGCCCAGCGCTGGATCCTGCACGCCCAGATCGCCGACGAGATCGAGCTCGAGCCCGAGTACGACATCATTGTCTGCGACCGCGCCGTTCTTGACAACTACGCGTATCTGGTCCACGCCCGGGGACGGCAGCCCGACCTCGAGCCGCTGCTGCGCCGCTGGCTGGAGACCTACCGCCTGCTGGTCAAGGTCCCCATCGTCTCCCCGCCCCGGTTCGACGGCACCCGCGACGTGTCCGTCGGCTTCCAGACGGCCATCGACGGGACCATCGATGCGCTGCTGGAGGAGTTCGGGGTCTCGCCGCTGCGGCTGCCGGCGGGCGACCGCACCCAGTGGGTGTCCCTGGTCCTGAGGCAGCTGCGGATCCCGTCCCGTCCACCGCAGCTCGACCTCTTCTGATCGTACCCCGGACTTGCCAGATCGGATTCCAAACGACATATTGTATCCAGTTTCTTCAGGTCCGGGTCTTGCATCCTTTAACTGGAACCTAAAGGGACCACGATGGTTTGCAGGACCGTTCTCTGAGACCATCCCCCGATCACATCCCCAGATCCTCGTGGAGTCGAGCAGACGTGAACGACGACGTTCTCAAGGTCATGACCTATAACCTCCTGTCGGCAGAGAAGAAGCGCCGTCGTTTCCCCTGGGCGGACCGCCGCGGGAGCGTGGCCGATCTCATCACGCGGGTCGACCCCGACGTGATCGGCACGCAGGAGGCCAATTTCGCGCAGATTCGTGATCTGCAAGACCGCTTGCCGCAGTACGGGCTGATTGCAGCCGGCAACCTCGGACCGGGGCAGGCCGAGCACGACAGCAACTGGTACAGCGCCGTGTTCTATCACCGCGAGCGGATCGAGCGGCTCGAGCAGCCCGGCGAGCGGTTCTGGCTCTCCCCGCAGCCGGAGCGCCCCGCCAGCCGCTTCGCGCTGGCCTCGCGGCCGCGCGTGGCGGTCTGGGCCATGCTGCGCCACCGTGCGACGGAGCGGCGCTTCCTCTTCGGGACCACCCATCTCGAGGCCTTCATGCCCGGGCATCGTCGCGA
>WJIQ01000400.1 GCA_014730255.1 bacterium
CCGGCCCGAGAGTGGCCCCTGGAAGTACTCCGCCGAGCCGAAGTAGCCGTTGCCCACCAGCCCCACGGACGGTTCGCCCCGGCGCGCGGGATTGTCGCCGAAGACCGGGTTGCCGAGGACGCTGTTGCCCACGAAGCTCGCGAACCAGCGCTCCAGCGGCAGGGCGCGCACCACCTCGGGCGCCTGGCCGGCCGACCCGAAGCTCAGCGTGTCGACCCGGACGACGAACGCCAGCGGATCCTGCCCCGGCTCCTGGTAGGGGGCCACGCGCGACAGCAGCCAGTGATCGCCGTCGAACCGGTCGATCTCCGGCGCGAGGCCCTGATCGATCAGCGTGCGGTCCTCGAACGACCAGCCGGAGGGATCGGAGGCCCCGAGGTGCGTGATGCCGCCGGTGGCGTACTCGTGGAAGAACAGGTGATGCGTGTCGCCGCGCACGTGGTACTGGCTGCTCTCCAGGGCGGCCGACGGCGTCGCCCCCTCGTTGAGCAGGAGGACCTCGGGATCGGACCAGTCGAGCGGGTTGGCGCTCGTACACACCGCCAGCGCGGTCCGGTCGCCCGGCGGTTCGGGCGTGCGCACGGTGGTCAGCATGGACCAGATCTCGCCCGACCGGTACATGAACGGATCGCGGCATTCGCCCCAGCCGGCGACCGGATCGTAGAGGAACTCGGGCGGCTCGGGCTCCTGCACCGGGTTGTACGGCGAGCGCATCCAGTCCAGGAGATTCGTCGAGCGGGCGATGCCGATGCGCTGGTTGCGCAGATCGTCGACGCCGGTGTAGGCCAGCCACCAGTAGCCCGAGTCCTCGTCGAAGACCACGTCCGGCGCCCACAGGGCCTCCGACTCCCAGCCGTCGTCCACCGAGAGGACCACCGCCGGCGGCGACCAGTGGACGAGGTCGAGGCTCGTGCTGCGCCACAGGTGGTCGCTGGCCAGGATGGACGGCTCGGCGATGGGCACCGCCCCGTAGAACAGCATGTAGAGGCTGCCCGAGCGCACGAGGCAGAAGTCCCAGACCTGATGATCCTCGTGCACGTAGTACGCCTGCTCGAAGTCGATGGTCAGGAGCGCGGCCGCGGGAACGGCCACGCCGAGGCCTGCGATCACCAGGAGCGCGAGGCGGCCTATGCGACGGGTCATGCGCGGCAGGCGGGGCAAGGAGAGACGACCTTTCCGGCGGGACGATGGCGGCTTCATGGTCCGGCCCCGCGAGCGGCCTCGCGGGCGGACCCGATCTCGATGACGATACGGCCCCGGCGCCGCGGGATCACGGCACCAGGGAGAGCTTGCCGGAGCCGGCGGGCCGGCCGTCGGCCAGGATGCGATAGACGTACAGGCCTCCGGGCACCCGCCGCCCCGTCCGGTCGACGCCGGTCCAGGCGACCGTACCCGGCCCCGCCTCGACGCGGCGCACCGGCGACCGCCAGATGCGTCGGCCGCGCAGGTCGTACACGGCGACCTCGACCGTGGCCGGGCGCGCGAGCTCGAAGGTCACGGTGGTCTGCGGATTGAACGGGTTGGGATGGGCGCCGTGCCGGACGACGGCGGCGTTCGGGATCGTGTCCGCCGCCGGCGCCGACGTGATGATCTCCATGGTCTCGTGGATCTCGTCGACGTTGATGTGGCCGTCGAGGCTGCTGTCCTCGATGTGCACGTAGACCTCGCGTCCCTGCAGCTCGGTCACGTTCCACCAGCGGGGGGTCATGGTCTCGCTCCCGTGACCGGTGGCGCTGCGCAGCGTGGAATCGGTGGCCGCATCGCGCAGCGCGACGAAGCAGTGGTCGGGCTGGTTCGCGCCGCCGACCAGAAGGCGGATCGAGTGGCCCTCGATCACGAAGGGATGGCTGGAGAGCTGGCCGGTGGCGGTCTGACCGAGATCGATGCCGGCCGCGCCGCGGTTGGACAGCGGCCCGCGGAAGTACTCCTGCGAACCGAAGTAGAAGTTGCCCACCGGCTGGGCGGGCTCCTCGCCCCGCCGCGCGGGGTTGTCGCCGAAGCAGGGGTTGCCCAGGCAGCTGGACCCGCTGTAGGAGGCGAAGTCGCGGGCGAAGGGATCGACGCGGAAGACGGTCGGCGTGGCCGCCCCCTGGCGCCAGCTCAGCGTGTCGATGCGCACGACCACCGAGTACGCCTCCTGGCCCGGCTCCTCGAAGGGTCCGCAGCGCGAGAACAGCCAGGTGTCGCCGCCGTCGAAGGTGTCGACCTCCGGCGCGATCCCCAGGTCGATGAACTCGCGGTCGGCAAAGGTCCACGCCCCGGGCTCCAGCGCGCCGATGTGCGAGACCCCGCCGCTGGCCCACTCGTGGAAGAAGACGTGATGGCCGCCGGTGACCTCGTGGTACTGGCTGCTCTCCAGCGCCCGCTCGGGCGTCTCGCCGTCGTTGAGGCAGAAGACCTCGACCTCCGACCAGGTCATCAGGTCCTCGCTCGTGGCCACGCCGATCGCCCCGCGGCCGCCGGGCATGTCGGCCCGCAGCACCGAGACGGTCATGTGCCAGAGGCCGTCCTGCTCGAAGAGGTACGGGTCCCGGCACTCGCTCCAGCCCAGGTCGGGGTTGTAGAGGAACTCCGGGAACGCCGGCTGGACCACGGGGTTGGTGTCCAGCTTGCTCCAGTCCGCGAGGTTGCGGGATCGCGCGAGGCAGATGCTCTGGTTGTAGAACTCGTCGACCCCGGTGTAGGCCATCCACCAGGTGCCGGTCTCCTCGTCCAGGACGACGTCCGGCGCCCAGAGCGCCTCGTTCTCGTGGGGAAGATCGGAGATCTCGATGGCGACCTGCGGCTCGGACCAGTGGATGAGGTCGGGGCTGGACGCGGTCCAGATGGCGTCGGAGTTGGTCGGGTCGGCGTCGTCGACGGGCACGGCGAGATAGAAGATGTGGTGCAGGCCCTCGTGCTCGACGAAGCAGAAGTCCCAGACCTGCCAGCCCGGATGCACGTAGTAGGGCTGCTCGAAGTCGATGGACAGCAGCGCCGTCGCCGGCGCGGCTAGCAGGAGCGCGGTGGCGGCGACCAGGAACCCGGCCCGGGTCCGGCTCACGGTGCGGCGGGGATGCGCGCGGCGACGGTGTGGCACCTGATCACGGATCCTCATGGGAGCGCGGGACCTCCGGCGACGGGACGGCCGAGACCTCGTCGACCGACGGGCCCGGGCGACGAGGTCCGCGATAAGCTGTCGATCCAAGTCCTCGTGACGACCAAGTCCTCGTGACGACCTGGGCATTATATCAACGAATCTGGCACCGGGTCAATTCCGGCCGCGCGGATGGCGCTTTCCCGGCGCCCCGGCGCCTCCCTGGCACGGCCCGGCGCGGCCGGGCGCGACGGGTTCGGCCTCGCCCGCCAGGGGCGAGATGCGCTATACTATGCGTTGAAAAAGGGTTGGCTCGATCCCGGGGATCGTCCGGGACCACGACCGGCCGCCCCGGGGCCCGCGACGCTCCACGTCCGAGGCAGTTTCACATTGAAGGAAATCAGGCCGCTGACCTCGTTGCGCGCCTTCGCCGCGTTCCTGGTCTTCATGTTCCACTACGCGTACGTCTACCGGCCCGAGAACCTCGGCGTGCCGTTCGACGGCGAGTGGATCCCGCTGATGCCGCTGTGGCGGCAAGGCCAGGTCGGGGTCTCGATCTTCTTCGTGCTCTCGGGATTCCTGATCACGCGCATCTACTTCGACGCGATCCGCGAGGGCCGCGTCTCCTGGCGGCAGTTCTTCGTCAAACGCGTGGCCCGCATCTGGCCGCTCTACCTGGTCTTCGCCTTCGCCCAGCACGGCGTCCCGATCCTCAGGGGCATGCTCGACCCGAGCAGCGAGCTGCTGGTGACCCTGACCATGACCCAGGGCTTCTTCTTCGACCTGCGCTACGAGGGGCTGCCGACGGCCTGGACGCTGACGGTGGAGGAGAGCTTCTACCTGCTGACCCCGCTCGTCGTGTTCGTGCTGGCACGGCTGGCGCCCGGGCCGTCGCGGCCGGGCGCGCGGCTCGACGCCGCCGGCCTCGCGCGCTACGTGATGGCCGTGGGCGTGCTCGTGATCGGCCTCGTCGCCGTGGGCGAGGCGCTGGTGCGGGTGGTCACGAGCCAGGGCTGGAACTGGCACGGGTTCATGGACTCGCGCTTCCACATGCACCACGCGACGGTCTTCGGACGCTTCCCCGAGTTCGCCCTGGGCATCCTGGCGGCGATGATCCACCGCGGCGTCGACCTCGACCGGCTGCTGCGCGGCGGGCGCGCCACGGCGACGGTCCTCGTCTCGGCGATCGTCGTCACGCTCTGCATCTGGGGCAAGGACCGCGCGACCCTCGACGGCGGCGACCCGCCGACCTGGCTCACCCTGCTGCTGGCCTACGGCGTGGCGGGCTTCACCGCGACCCTCATCCTCGGCCTGAGCACGGGCGGCGGCCGGCTGCACCGGGCGCTCGGACACCCGTTGCTGGTCTATCTCGGGCGCGTCTCCTACGGGTTCTACCTGATCCAGCTGACGGTGATCCTCGAGCCGGCCGTCCAGCTCAGCTACGAGCTCGGACCGTGGCGGGTCCCGGCCCTCGTGGTGATGGCCAACGTGCTGAGCGCGGGATTCTACCAGCTGGTGGAGGTGCCGGCGCGGCGGGCGATCGTGCGGCGGTGGGCCGGCGGCTGATCACGGCGCCCGGATCACGGTATCCCGATCACGGACGACAGCACGACCCCGGCCACCAGGACCGGGGTCGTGCATCGGAGCACCGACGGGCTCGACCGCATCGCGGCCGGTCCGTCACTTCTTCTCGGTGTCCTCGTCGTCGGCGTCGTCGGACGCCTCCGGCTCGGTGGCCTCGGGCTCGCCCGCGAGGGTCTCGTCCTCGGTCGTCTCGACCTCGGGCGCGGCCTCGGCGGTCTCGTCCACGGTCTCCTCGACCGTGTCCTCGGCCGCCTGCTGCTCGGCCGCCACCTCCTCGAGCGCCTGCTTGGCCTCGGCCTTCTCCTCGGCCTTGAGGATCTTCCGGGCCCGCTTGCGCTTCTCGGTGTCGAGCGACTTCGGACGCGCCGTGCTGTCGACCAGCTCGAGGATGGCCAGCTCCGCGTTGTCGCCCCGACGGGTGCCACCCATCCGCATGATGCGGGTGTAGCCCCCCGGACGCTCGGCGTAGCGCGGCCCGATGTCCTCGAACAGCTTCTTGAGGACGGCCGGATCATTGAGCCTGCGCGCGGCCATCCGGCGCGCGTGCAGGTCGCCCCGCTTGGCGTAGGTGATGAGCCGCTCGGCGAGCGACCGCGCCTCCTTGGCCTTGACGACCGTGGTCTGGATGCGCTCGTGCTCGAACAGAGCGGTCACCAGGTTGCGGTACATCATCTTGCGGTGCGACGCGGTGCGGTTCAGCTTGCGGCCGCTGGTATTGTGACGCATGGCAACTCTTCCTCATTCCGCGATGCGGATCACTCCGCGATCCGGTTCGTCACCGCCTCGGCGACATCCTCGTCGAACGTCATGCCGAACGACAGGTTCATGCCCTCGAGGATCTCGGCGATCTCGTTCAGGCTCTTGCGGCCGAAGTTCCGGAACTTCAGCATCTCGCTCTCGGTCTTGGTCACCAGGTCGAAGATGGTGCCGATGTTGCCGCTCTTGAGGCAGTTGGCCGAGCGGACGCTCAGCTCCAGCTCCTCGACCGACCGCGACAGCAGCTCGATCTGGCGCTCCTTCTCCTCGTCGACCTCGATCTCCTGCGCATCGATCGGCGCCTCGTCGAAGTTGATGAAGACCTGGAAGTGATCCTTCAGGAGCTTCGAGGCGAAGCCGATGGCGTCCTCCGGCTTGACCGCGCCGTTGGTCGTGATCTCGAGCACCAGCTTGTCGTAGTCCGTCCGCTGGCCGACGCGGGTGTCCTCCACCCGGTAGGCCACCTTCTTGACCGGCGAGAAGTTGGCGTCCATGCGGATCACCCCGATGACCTCGCCCGGGATCTCGTGCGCCTCGCGATCGATGTACCCGCGACCCATGTCCACGTAGACCCGCGCCGAGAACTTGCCCGCCTCGGTCAGGTTGCAGATCACCAGATCCGGGTTGCAGATCTCGAGGTCGGGATGCCCCTCGATCATGCCGGCGTTGACCGGGCCCGGCTCCGACGCCTCGATGGTCGCCCAGCCGGACGGCGCGTCCGAAAGGGCGAAGACCACTTGCTTGAGGTTGAGCACGATGTCGGTCACGTCCTCGAGGACGTTGGGCAGGGTGCTCAGCTCGTGCGGAACACCCTCGATCTGCACGGCGGTGATGGCGTGTCCATGGATGCTGGACAGCAGCGTGCGCCGCAGGGCATTGCCCAGCGTGTGGCCGAACCCGCCCTCGAGGGGCGCGATCTCCAGGGCCGCGAAGTTCTCGGTCTGCGTCTCCGGCACGACCTTGACGCCTTCGGGCATCAACATGTTGACCCAGCGCATTCGTTCCACCCTTCCGTTCAGCGATTCCCGTTAGACCTTCGAGTAGAGCTCCACGATCAGGTTCTCCTGGATCGGGATCGGCAGATCGCCCAGCTGGGGCTCGGCGATGAGCTTCCCGCTCATCTTCTGATCGTCGACCTCGACGAAGGGCAGACGCTCGCGTCGGGTGGCGGCCTTCACCGCCTCGCTGACCGTCGGGATGTTCTTGCTCTTGCCGCGGATGGCGACCTCCTGACCGAGGCGTAGCTCGGCGCTGGGGATGTCGCAGACCTGGCCGTCGACCAGCACGTGCTTGTGCCGGACGAGCTGCCGCGCGGAATCGCGCGAGGGGGCCAGACCCATGCGGTAGACGACGTTGTCGAGCCGCTTCTCGAGGATGTTGAAGAGGTTCTCACCCGTCGGACCACTGCGCCGGTTCGCCTCGGCATAGTAGAGGCGGAACTGACGCTCCAGCACGCCATAGATGCTGCGCACCTTCTGCTTCTCACGCAGCTGGAGCTTGTAGTCCGAGGGTTTACGCCCGCGGCGACGGCCATGCTGGCCCGGCGGATGCGGCCGGCGCTCCATGGCGCAACTGCTGGAATAGCAGCGCTCGCCCTTCAGGAAAAGCTTCATCCCCTCGCGGCGGCAAAGCTTGCACTTTGCTCCGGTGTACCTTGCCATGAACTGAAACCTCCGTGACGCTCGCCGGGCCTGAATCCCGCGGCGCCCGATCGTACCCGCCGAGCGGGTCGTTACATGCGCCGCCGCTTCACCGGGCGGCAGCCGTTGTGCGGGATCGACGTGCAGTCGCGGATGCGCACGACCTCGAGGCCCTCGGCCTTGAGGCTGCGCACGGCCGCTTCGCGACCCGAACCCGGGCCCTTGATCCAGCACTCCACCTTCTTCATCCCACCCTGGATGCACTCCTGGGCGCAGAACCGGGCCGCGAGCTGTGCGGCGAAGGCGGTCGACTTGCGACTGCCCTTGTACCGGCCCTGATGCCCGCCCGAGGACCACGTCAGCACGTTGCCCTGCAGGTCGCTCATGGTGATGATGGTGTTGTTGAAGCTCGACTTGATGTGCGCGACGCCCACCGAGTCGAACTTCTTCTTCTTGGTCTTCCGCGCCTTGCCGCGCTTGTCCTTGGCCGTGGCCACTGGGTACCTCCCGTTACTTCTTCTTCATGCCGCCGGGACGGGCCAGCGGACCCTTCCGCGTCCGCGCGTTGTTCTTCGTGTTCTGCCCCCGCACGGGCAGCTTGCGACGATGCCGCAGGCCGCGGTAGCTCCCGATGTCCATCAAACGCTGGATGTTCATCGACAGCTCCGTCCGGAGCGAACCCTCCACCTGGTAATCCTTGTCGATGATCCCGATGATCTTGCGGGTCTGATCCTCGGTCAGGTCCCTGGTCTTCAGCTCGGGATCGATGTCCGCCTTCTGGCAGATCTGCTGCGCCCGGTAGGGGCCGATCCCGTAGATGTAGGTCAGGGACGTCGAGATCCGCTTCTCGTTGGGAATGTCGACGCCGGCGATACGAGCCACGCCTTGCTCCTTTCGTGCTCCTGAGCGCCACGGCCAGCGGGCGGGGTCACCGCCTCGCGTCGCCGCGGCCGGGCGTCACCCCTGTTTCTGGATGTGACGCCGATTGATGCAGATCACCCGCACGATGCCCTTGCGGCGGATGATCTTGCACTTGGGACACATCTTCTTGACTGAACTACGAACCTTCATGGTCTCTCCTCCGGGCGGCCTACTTGTACCGGTAGGTGATGCGCCCCCGGGTCAAGTCGTAGGGCGAAAGCTCAACGGTCACCTTGTCGCCTGGCAGGATACGGATGAAGTGCATCCGCATCTTTCCGGACACATGGGCCAGCACCACGTGACCGTTGTCGAGCTCCACCCGGAACATCGCGTTGGGCAGGGCCTCGATCACGATCCCCTCGACACTGATTCCCTCTTCCTTCGCCATCGACTGCTCTCCTCACGGAGTCCGGCGGGGCCGGTCGGTCAGGACCCGGGGGCCCTCGGCCGTCACGGCCACCGTGTGCTCGAAATGGGCCGAGAGCTTGCGGTCGGCGGTCACCACGGTCCAGCCGTCCTCCAGGGTCACGACCCGCTTGGTGCCCACGTTGATCATCGGCTCGATGGCGATGACCAGCCCCTCGTCCATGACGGGGTCGGGCATGCTGTAACAGCGGTAGTTCGGCACCTGCGGGTCCTCGTGCATCTTCTGGCCGATGCCGTGCCCCACCAGGGTCTCCACCACCGCGAAATCCTGCTCGCGCGCCAGGGCCTCGATCGCCGTCCCGATCACCGACAGCCGCTTGCCGACCCCGATCTCGCCGATGCCCTGCCAGAGGGCCTCGTCGGTCACGCGCAGCAGGCGCGCGGTCTCCGGATCGACCTCGCCGACGGCCATGGTCTCGGCGCTGTCGGCGTGCCAGCCGTCGTGGATCAGACCGATGTCGATCCCGACGATGTCGCCCTCCTCGAGCACCCGGTCGCCCGGGATGCCGTGGACGACTTCCTCGTTGGTCGAGATGCAGGCCGAGGCCGGAAAGCCGTGGTACCCCTTGAACGAGGGGACGCAGCCCGCATCGCGGATCATCTCTTCCAGCCGCTGGTCGATCGCGCCGGTGGTCACCCCCGGCTCGACGAGGCGGCGAACTTCCAGGAAGACGTCGGCCAGGATCTTCCCGCTGGCGGCCATCTTCTCGATCTGCTCCGGCGTCTTGCGCCGTATTTTGAGGTTGGCCCAGGACACGTCCGGAGCCCGCCTCAGGTCCGCCGGGCGCGCAGGCGCCCCTTGGCCATGAAGCCGTCGTAATGCCGCATCACCAGGTGCGACTCGATCTGCTGCAGCGTGTCGAGCGCCACGCCGACGACGATCAACAGCCCGGTGCCGCCGAAGTAGAACGGCACGTTCAGGTAGTAGATCATCAGGTCGGGCAGGATCGCGATGATCGCCAGGAAGACCGCGCCCGGCAGGGTGACGCGCGTCAGCACGCGATCGATGTACTCGGCCGTCTTGTTGCCCGGCCGCACGCCCGGGATGAAGCCGCTGTTCTTCTTCAGGTTGTCCGCCACGTCGCGCGGGTTCAGGATGACCGCGGTGTAGAAGTAGGCGAACAGGATGATCATCGCCGAGTAGACGACGATGTACACGATGTGCGGCGGCGTGAACGTCGAGCTCAGCGCCTGCCAGAAGTCGCTATCGGGGAAGAAGTTCCCCAGCGTGGCCGGGAACATGATGATCGACTGCGCGAAGATGATCGGGATCACGCCGGCGGTGTTCACCCGCAGCGGGATGTGCGTGCTGGCGCCGCCGTAGACGCGGCGGCCGACGATCTTCTTGGCGTACTGCACCGGGATCTTCCGCTGGCCCTGCGTGATGGCGATGATCGCCGCGATCACCGCGAGCATGAACGCGAGGATGATCAGCAGCACGAACCAGTGCAGGCTGCCGTCCTGCAGCTGCTGGATCGTGCGCAGGATGTCCGACGGATAGCGCGCGATGATGCCCGCGAAGATGATCAGCGAGATGCCGTTGCCGATGCCCCGCTCGGTGATCTGCTCGCCCAGCCACATGACCAGCATGGTGCCGGTGGTCAGGGTGAGGATGAACATCAGCTTGAACGCCAGGCCGGGGTAGGCGACCACGCCCAGGCCCTCGACCGCGAAGCTCATGCCGAAGCTCTGCACCAGCGCCAGGCCCACCGTTCCGTAGCGGGTGTACTGGTTGATCTTCTTCCGGCCCTCTTCGCCTTCCTTGGCCAGCTTCTCGAAGTACGGCACCACCGCCTGCAGGAGCTGCAGGATGATCGATGCCGAGATGTAGGGCATGATGCCCAGCGCGAAGATGGTCGCGTTGGAGAGGTTGCCGCCGGAGAACATGTCGTACAGGCCGGCGAATGTCCCCTCCAGGTTGGCGAACAGATCGGCCATCGCGCCGCGGTCGATGCCGGGCACGGGGATGTGACTACCCAGGCGGTAGATCGCCAGGATGAACGCGGTGAACAGGATCCTCCGCTTTAGCTCGGGGATCTTGAACATCGATTGGTAGGAGCCGGCGATATTCAAGGCAGAATCCTTTGCTGGTTGCGCGTCCTGTTTACTCGCTCACCGCGACGGTGCCACCGGCCGCCTCGACGGCCTTGACGGCCGACTGGCTGGCCTTGTCGACCGCGATCGTCAGCTGCTTGGTGATCTCGCCACGACCCAGGAGCTTGACGGGCTTCTGCGTGCTGCGCACCAGGCCCCGCTCGGCCAGGGTGGCGGCGTCGACGGTGTCGCCGGCCTCGAACCGCTGCTCGAGCTGGTCGAGGTTGACCAGCTGGAACTGCTTCTTGAAGATGTTCGTGAACCCGCGCTTGGGCAGACGGCGGTTCAGCGGCATCTGACCGCCCTCGAACCAGGGCGCCATGCCGCCGCCGCTGCGGGACCGCTGGCCCTTGTGGCCGCGTCCGCCGGTCTTGCCCTGCCCCGACGCCGGGCCGCGGCCGCGCCGCTTCTTCTCGCGGTTCGCGCCGCGGGGCGCGGTGATGTCGTTGAGCTTCAGCATGCTACTTCACCTCTTCGACCCGCACCAGATGCCGCACCTTGTGGAGCATGCCGCGAATGGCGGGGGTGTCGTCGTGTTCGACGGTCATCTGGTGACGACGCAGGCCCAGGGCCGCGATGACCTTGCGCTGCGGCTGTGGGCGCCCGATGACGCTCCGCACCTGGGTGACCTTCAGCTTACTCATCGCTCTTGGCCTCCTTGGACGGCGGCTCCTCGACCGGAGTCTCGGCCGTCGGGGCGTCGGCGACCGCGGTCTCGGTGCCGGGCTCGCTCGGCGCGGCGGCCTCGGCCTCGGGCTTGGCGGCCTCGCCGCGGCGACCCTCGCCGGGCGGCACCAGGCCGAGCACCTCGGGCACGGTCAGCCCGCGCTTGGCGGCGAAGTCCTCGACGGTGCGCAGCTGGCGCAGACCGTCCATGGTCGCCTTGACCACGTTGTTCGGGTTCCGCGACCCGAGCTGCTTGGTCAGGATGTTGCGGATGCCCGCGGCCTCGAGGATCGCGCGCACGCCGCCGGCGGCGATCACACCGGTACCCGGCGTGGCCGGCTTGAGCAGCACCCGGCTGGAGCCGAAACGACCGACCACCTGGTAGGGGATCGTCTCGCTCAGCATCGGGACGCGGATCATCGCCGCCCGGGCCGCCTCGCCACCCTTGCGGATGGCGTCGGAGATCTCGTTGGCCTTGCCCATGGAGACGCCCACGCGGCCCTTGCCGTCACCCACGGTGACGATGGCCGAGAAGCTGAAGCGCCGGCCACCCTTGACCACCTTGGCGACGCGGTTGATGTTGATCACGTTCTCGAGCAGATCGCTCTGCTCGCGGTCGCGACCATCGCGTCGATCACGGCCACCGGGTCCGCCACGCCGACCGTCACGGCCACCGGGGCCACCGGGACCGCGGCCTCCCGGACCACGTCCGCCGGGACCACGCCCGCCGCCGTATCCGCCGGGACCACCGGGTCCGCGTCCGCCTCCGGGCCCACCGGGTCCGCGCCCGCCTCCGGGCCGTCCGCCGGGACCACCGCCGCCAGGACGAGAGTTGTTGTTCATATCCGCCATCGAACTCCTGCTCCTCTTGCCGTGCGCTCGGCTCGCGGCCGGCGCGTGAGCGCTAGAATTCCAGTCCGCCGTCCCGGGCCCCCTGGGCCAGGGCCGCCACGCGACCGTGGTAGAGGTAGCCGTTGCGATCGAACACGACCCGATCGAGGCCCTTGGCCTTGGCCTGCTCGGCGATCGTGCGTCCCACCCGGTAGGCGGTCGCGCGCTTGCCCTCGATCCCCTCGGGAAGCTCGCACTCGCCGGCCTTCTTCGTGTCGCACCAGACCAGGGTGTGCCCCTGATCGTCGTCCACGAGCTGCGCGTACATGTGGCTGTTGCTCCGGAAGACGGTCAGCCGCGGCTTCTCCGCCGTCCCGTGCAGGCGCTTGCCCACGCGCCGCTTGCGCTTGAGCCACGCCTTCCGCCTGGTCTTGCTGCCTTCACTCATCGTTCGAACCTCCGCCGCGTTACTTGCCCGCGGCCTTGCCGGCCTTGCGCATGATGTACTCGCCCTCGTAGCGAATGCCCTTGCCCTTGTACGGCTCGGGCTTGCGATAGGCGCGGATCTCGGCGGCGACCTGCCCGACCAGCTGCTTGTCGGCGCCCTTGACCGTGATCTTCGTCGGCTCGGGCGTCTCGATCGTGATGCCCTCGGGGATCGGGAACTCGATGGGGTGGCTGTACTGCAGCTGCAGGTCGAGCACCTTGCCCTTGACCTGCGCGCGGTAACCGACGCCCTCGATCTCGAGCTTCTTCTCCCAGCCCTCGGTCACGCCCTTGACCTGGTTGGCGATCAACGCCCGCACCAGGCCGTGGAAACCGCGCATCTTCTTGCTCTCGTCCGGGCGCTTGACCGTGAGCTGGCCGTCGGCCTGCTCGTACTCCAGCCCCTCGGGGACGTGCTGCCGCAGCTCCCCGTTGGGGCCCTTGACCACGGACATGTTGCCCTCGACGGTGACGGTCACACCGCTCGGAATGGGAATCGGATAGTTGCCGATGCGAGACATTGTGTCTTCCTCCGCGTCCTGGACGGCGTTACCACACTTCGCAGAGCACCTCGCCACCGACGCCGCGCTGGCGGCACTGGTGACCGGTGAGGATGCCCTGGTTGGTGGACAGGATCGAGATGCCGTAACCGCCGCAGACCTTGGGGATGTCGTCCTTGCCCGCGAAGATCCGGCGACCGGGCCGGCTCACGCGACGGATCCCCTCGATCACGCCGGTGTTCACACCGTCGCGATCGTAGTACTTGAGGTACAGGCGCAGCGAGCCCTGTGAACTGTCGGCGACGTCCTCGAACTTGGTGATGTAGCCCTGCTGCTGCAGCACCGAGGCGATCGCACGCTTGGTGCCCGAGGCCGGGATCTCGACCTTGCGGTGGCCGGCCTGGGTCGCGTTGCGGATGCGGGTCAGCATATCCGCGACGGGATCGGTCATGCTCATGTCTTCTGTCTCCTTGAACCTTACCAGCTGGCCTTGCGGACGCCGGGAATCATGCCCTCGAGCGCGAGCTCACGGAAGCAGATACGGCAGATGCCGAAGCGACGCAGATAGGCCCGCGAGCGGCCACAGCGGCGGCAACGATTGTAGGCTCGCACCTTGAACTTGGGCGGCCGATTGGCCTTGGCGATCAGCGACTTGCGCGCCAATTCTCGTCCTCCTTAAGAGCGCCGGAACGGCATGCCGAGCAGGCTCAGGAGCTCCCGGCCCTCTTCATCCGTCTTGGCGGTGGTCACGATGGTCACGTTCATGCCCTGCGGCTCGTCGACCTTGTCGTAGTCGATCTCCGGGAAGATCAGCTGGTCCTTCAGGCCCAGGGTGTAGTCGCCCGACCCGCTCAGACGGGTCGGCACGCCGCGGAAATCGCGGATACGCGGCAGGGCCACGTTGATGAACCGGTCCAGGAACTCCCACATCCGGTCGCGGCGCAGCGTGACGCGCGCGCCGACGGACATGCCCTCGCGGAGCTTGAAGTTCGAGATCGACTTGCGGGCCTTCGTCGGCACGGCCTTCTGCCCGGTGATGGTCTCCAGATCGGCCAGGGCCGTCTCGAGCGCCTTCGGGTTCTGGATGGCCTGGCCGATCCCCATGTTGATCACGACCTTCGTCGGCTGCGGGACCTGCATCGCGCTGCCGTACTGGAACTTGTCCTGCAGCGCGGGCTTGATCGTCTCGTTGAACGCCTCGCGCAACCGCGGCGTGGTGGCGGCGGCGGCGACGGTCTTCTCGCTGGATCCGGACTTCCCGGACTTCTTCTTCTTCTTGTCGGACTTCTCGGCCATCGGACCTTCCTCCATCCTCGTCGTACGAGCCGGCTAGTCGCTCAGCATGTCGCCGCTCTGCTTGCTGACGCGAGCGCGGCTGCCGTCGGACAGGATCTCCTTGCCGATGCGGGTCGGCTTCTTCGAGTTCGGGCACACGAGCATCACGTTCGAGGCGTTGATGGGGGCCTCTTTCTCGACGATCCCGCCCTGCGGGTTCTGCTGCGTGGCCCGGGTGTGCCGCTTGATCAGATTGATCTTCTCGACGATCACGCGGTTGGTGCGGGGGAAGACCTTCAGCACCTTCCCCTCCTTGCCCTTGTCGTTCCCGCTGGTGACGCGGACCGTGTCGCCCTTCTTGATACGCATCACAGCACCTCCGGAGCCAGGCTGACGATCTTCATGAAGCGCTTCTCGCGCAGCTCGCGCGCCACCGGGCCGAAGATACGGGTGCCGACCGGCTCCTTGTTCTCCTCGCCGATGATCACGGCCGCGTTCTCCGAGAACCGGATGTAGCTGCCGTCCTTGCGCCCGATCTCCTTCTTGGTGCGCACGATGACGCACTTGACGACCTGCCCCTTCTTGACGTTGCCGTTGGGGATGGCCGACTTCACCGAGGCCACGATCACGTCGCCGACGTGGGCGTAGCGTCGCCGGGTGCCGCCCAGCACGCGGATGCACTGGGCGACCTTGGCCCCCGAGTTGTCCGCGATGGTGACGCGTGAGTATTCCTGGATCATTGCTCCCTGCTCCTCATCGGGCCGGTCGCGCCGGCTGCCGGTCGGGCGTCGATTGAATTACTTGGCCTTCTCGAGGATCTCGGCGACGCGCCAGCGCTTGCTCTTCGACAGCGGGCGCGTGGCCATCAGTCGCACCACGTCGCCGACACGGCACTCGTTGTCCTCGTCGTGCGCGGTCAGCTTCGCCGACCGGGTGACGATCCGCTTGTAGAGCGGGTGCGGGAAACGCCGGTTGGTCTTGACGACCACGGTCTTGTCCATCTTGTCGGACACCACCGTCCCGATCCGGACCGCCCTGAGATTGCGTTCGCTCATCGTTTCCTTCTCCTCGCCCCCGTCTCGCGGGAGCCACCTGGGGCTACGTGGTCGCCCGCTTCTTCTCGGTGATCACCGTCTTGATGGTCGCCAGCTCGCGGCGGGCCGTCCGGATGGCCAGGGCGTTGTCCACCTGGCGCAGCCTCAGGCGCAGCCGCAGATCCATCAGCTCCTCGGCCTTCTCCCGCTCGAGGCCCTCGAGGTCCTCGACGGTGAGATCGCGCAGATCGTGGGCTTTCTTCTTGGCCATGACCTAGTCTCCCTGCCGGCTGATGACCCGGCACTTGAACGGCAGCTTCGCAGCGCCGAGGCGCAGGGCCTCCTTCGCCAGCTGCTCATCGACACCGTTGATCTCGTAGATGACGCGACCAGGCTTGACCACGGCCACCCAGTACTCGGGCGCGCCCTTGCCCTTGCCCATGCGCGTCTCGGCCGGCTTGAGCGTGATCGGCTTGTCCGGGAAGACCCGGATCCAGACCTTGCCCTGCCGCTTGATGCGCCGGGTGATGGCCACACGCGCGGCCTCGATCTGGCGGCTCTTGATCCAGCCCGCCTCGATGGCCTGCAGGCCGTAGTCCCCGAACGAGACCTTCGAGCCGCGGAAGGCGGTGCCCCTCATGCGGCCCTTCATGGTCTTGCGGAACTTCGTGCGCTTTGGCATCAACATGGTTCGTCACCTCTGGTTCGTCTCGGCCCGCGGCCGGATGCTTGGTTCGCTGGTCGCCCCGGCGTCCGGCGCGGAGCGCTAGGCCCGGTCCCGGGCCACCTGCTCCCGCAGCTGCTCCTTGAACTCGTTCGGGAAGACCTCGCCCTTGCAGATCCAGACCTTCACGCCGATCGAGCCGTACTGGCTGCGGCCGGTGGCCGTGCCGTACTCGATGTCCGCGCGCAGGGTGTGCAGGGGCACGCTGCCCTCGGCGTAGCTCTCGACGCGCGCCATCTCGGCGCCGCCGAGGCGGCCGGCGGCCCGCACGCGGATGCCCTTGGCGCCCATGCGCATGGCCGTCTGGATGGCCTTCTTCATCGCCCGGCGGAACGACACGCGGCCGGCCAGCTGCACGGCGATGTGCTCGGCCACCAGCGGGGCGGACAGCTCGGGCTTCTTCACCTCGTCGACGTCCAGCTTGATCTTCTTGCGGGTGAGCTTCTCGAGCTCCTGCCGCAGGCTCTCGGCCTGGGCGCCGCGGCGACCGATCACCACGCCGGGACGGCTGGTGGCGACGATCACGTGCACACGCTCGCGGAACCGCTTGATCTTGATCCCGGCGATGCCGGCGCTGCCGACACGCGCCTGCACGTACTTGCGGATCTTCAGGTCCTCGTTCAGCCAGTCCGCGTAGTGCTTCTCGCTGAACCAGGTCGAGCTCCAGTCCTTGACGATACCGACCCGGAAGCCGATCGGATGAGTTTTCTGACCCATGGTCGTCCTTCCCTCGGCGCTGCGGCGTTCGGGCCGCACCGCGCGTTCCACCAAGAGCCGGCCGTGCCGGCGCGGCATCAGTCGAGCGTTTCCACCGTCACCTTGATGTGACTGGTGCGCTTGTTGATCCGGAAAGCCCGGCCCTGCGCGCGCGGCCGGATCCGCTTCAGCGTCGGGCCCTCGTCGATCAGGATCTCCGAGATCACCAGCGAGTGATCGGAGAGGTCCACGCCGTCCTCGTTCAGGTCCTGGGCGTTGGCCCGGGCCGACAGGATGGCCTTGCGCAGGATCGGCGAGGCCTTCTTGGGCGTCAGCGCCAGGATGCTCAGCGCGTCGTGCACGGACTTGCCGCGCAGCAGGTCGGCCACCAGCCGCGCCTTGCGCGGGGAGACCCGGGTGAAGCGAGAAATCGCCTTGGCCTGCATGTCATATCCTCCCGGCCGCTCTACTTCTTGACCTTGCTGGTATGGCCGCGGTAGGTCCGCGTGGGCGCGAACTCGCCGAGCTTGTGGCCCACCATGTTCTCCTGCACGTACACGGGCACGAACTGCTTGCCGTTGTGCACGGCGATGGTGTGGCCCAGGAACTCGGGAACGATCGTCGAGCGCCGGGACCAGGTCTTGATGACCCGCTTGTCGCCCCCGGCGTTCAGCTCCTCCACCTTGTTGAAGAGGTGGTCGTCGACGAACGGCCCCTTCTTGATCGATCGCGTCATGCCTCGTCATCCTCCGTCAGGCAGTGAATCCGGGCCTCGTGCTACTTACCCTTGCGCCGCCGCACGATGAACGCGTCGGACGGCTGCTTCTTGCGCGTCTTGTATCCCTTGGTCGGCTTGCCCCAGGGCGTCGAGGGGTGCCGGCCACCGCTGGTGCGGCCCTCGCCGCCGCCGTGCGGGTGGTCGATCGGGTTCATGACCACACCACGCACCTTCGGCCGCCGGCCCAGCCAGCGGGTCCGGCCGGCCTTGCCGCTCTGCACGTTCTCGTGCTCGGAGTTGCCGACCTCGCCGATGGTGGCGTAGCAGTTGCGGTGCACCATGCGGACCTCGCCCGAGGGCATGCGCAGCGTGACGCGGTCGCCCTCCTTGGCCATCACCTGGGCGTAGGCGCCCGCCGAGCGCACCATCTGGCCGCCACGGCCGATCTGCAGCTCGACGTTGTGCACCAGCGTGCCCAGGGGGATCTTCCACAGCGGCAGCGAGTTGCCCACGTTGAAGGGCGCATCCTCGCCGGCCAGCACCTCGTCGTCGACCTTCAGGCCCTTGGGCCAGATGATGTAGCGCTTCTCGCCGTCGAGGTACTGCAGCAGGGCGATGCGCGCGCTGCGGTTCGGATCGTACTCGATGGCCAGCACGCGGGCGGGCACGCCCGGCTTGTTGTGGCGCTTGAAGTCGATCTTGCGGTAGCGGCGCTTGTGACCGCCGCCGCGACGACGCGTGGTGATCCGACCGTGGTTGTTGCGGCCACCGCTCTTGCTCAGCGGCTCGAGCAGCGACTTCTCGGGCTCGCTCCTGGTGATCTCGGCGAAGTCGGCCACGGTGCGGAACCGGTTGGTCGGCGTGGTCGGCTTGAGTTTCCTGATCGCCATGTCCCTCTGTCTCCTTGGTCCGGTCTCGTATCAGGCCCGGCGTGCGCTAGACCTGGTCGAAGAGATCGATGCTGTCACCCTCGGAGAGGGTCACGATGGCCTTCTTCCAGTCGGCGCGCTTGCCGCTGAACCGGCCCAGGCGCTTGACCTTGCCGCGCACGTTCATCGTGCGCACGTCGGTGACCTTCACGCCGAAGTAGTGCTCGATCGCCTGACGGATCTCGTGCTTGTTGGCGTCCGGGTGCACCTCGAAGATGAACTTGTTGTCGCGCTCGCGGAGATCGGCGAATCGCTCGGTCACCAGCGGCTTGCGCACGACCTGGCTCAGGTCCTTCATGCGAACACCTCCTCGGCCTTGCTCAGCGCCGACTGGGTGAAGATCAGGTTGTCGGCCCAGAGGATCGTGTAGGCGTTCAGCTCGTGGCTGCGCATGACCCGCACGCCGGCGAGGTTGCGCGCGCTCTTGAACAGGGCGTCCGCGCCGTCGTGCAGGACGACCAGCGTGTGGTGGCCCTCCAGCTCCATCTTGCCCAGGAGCTCGGCCATGACCTTCGTCTTCGGCGCCTCGAGCTCGAAGTCCTCGACCACGTTGATGCGCTCGGCCGAGGCGCGGTCGCTCAGCGCCGACTTCAGGGCCAGGCGCTTGACCTTGCGCGGCAGCGTGTAGCCGTAGTCGCGCGGGTGCGGACCGTGGGCCAGGCCGCCACCGATGCGGCTGGGGCTGGTGATCGAGCCCATGCGCGCCCGACCGGTGCCCTTCTGGCGGAACATCTTCTGCTTGCTGCCCACGACCTCGGCCCGGGTCTTGGTGTCGTGCGTGCCCCGGCGCTGGTTGGCCAGGTAGTTCCGCACGGCCTCGTACAGGGCCTGCCGGTGCACGGGCTGCTCGAAGATGGCGGCGGTCAGCTCCACCGTCCCCTTCTGCTCGCCAGCGCTGCTGTAAAGCTTGGCAGTCGCCATGGTCTCTTCCTTTGCCTTTCGGTCCGGTCGGACCCGTTACCGGCTCGGCCGGATGAACACGATCCCGTTCTTGCTGCCGGGCACCGAACCCTTCACCAGGAGCAGGTTGCGCTCCTTGTCGATCGCGACGACGCGGAGGTTCTTCTTCGTCTCGCGCTTGTTGCCGTACTGGCCCGCCATGGGGTGGCCCTTGAGCACGCGTCCTGGCCACTCGCACATGCCGATGCCGCCGGCCTGGCGCACGTTCTTCGAGCCGTGCGTGTCCGGCCCGCGGTGGTGACCGTGCCGCTTGATGCGACCGGTGAATCCGCGACCCTTGGTCGTGCCGGCCACGTCGACCTTCTCGGCACCCTCGAGCTCGGCCAGGTCGAAGGTCTGCCCCAGCTCGTAGCCGGGCCGATCATCGAACCTGAACTCGCAGAGGGTCCGCAGAGGGTCGGTCCCGGCCTTGCGGAAATGTCCCTGCATGGGCAGGGGCGTGTTCTTGGCCTTCTTCGCGCCGAATCCGACCTGCACCGCGTCGTACCCGTCGGTGTCCGAGGTCTTGACCTGCGTGATCACGCAGGGGCCGGCCTCGATCACGGTCACGGGCACCGAGCGGCCGCTCTCGTCGAAGCGACGCGTCATGCCGATCTTCTTGCCGATCAGTCCGATCATGGTCTCGCTCCCGTATCTCGCGGCCGGACCGGGCCGGCCGCGGGGCCTCCACATCAGGAGGCGACGATCTCCACGTCGACGCTCGCGGGCAGCGCCAGCTTGCGGAGGAACTCCATGGTCTGCGGCGTCGAGTTCTCGATCTCGATCAGCCGCTTGTGGACGTGCAGCTCGAACTGCTCGCGCGCCTTCTTGTCGACGTGAGGCGAGCGCAGCACGGTGTACATCGACCGCTTGGTGGGCAGGGGAATCGGTCCCCTGACCAGGGCTCCGGTCCGCAGGACCGTCGAGACGATGACCTCGGCCGACTTGTCGAGAACGGCCGGCTCGTACGCCCGCAACTTGATCTGAACCTTCTGTCGAGCCACTCCTGCTCCTTCCGCGAGGCTACTCCAGCGTCACCCCAGGCTGATTCGAGGGGCGCCTGCTCACCTGTTCCGCGTTCGTTTCGTGAGGGCCGGCCACGGTTGGCCGGCCCCGGTGCATCGGTCCCTACTCGTGGATCTTCGCGACGACGCCAGCGCCCACCGTCCGGCCGCCCTCGCGGATCGCGAAGCGCAGGCCCTCTTCCATGGCGATCGGCGTGATCAGCTCCACCGACATCTTGATGTTGTCGCCCGGCATCACCATCTCCACGCCGTCCGGAAGCGTCGCCGAACCCGTCACGTCCGTCGTCCGGAAGTAGAACTGCGGACGGTAGCCATCGAAGAACGGGGTGTGGCGACCACCCTCCTCCTTCGTCAGCACGTACACCTCGCAGTCGAACTTCGTGTGAGGCGTCACCGACTTCGGCTTGCAGATCACCATCCCGCGCTCGACGTCCTCCTTCTTCAGGCCGCGCAAGAGCAGACCAACGTTGTCGCCCGCCTGACCCGAATCCAGGATCTTCCGGAACATCTCCACGCCCGTGCACACCGTCTCCTGCGTGTCACGGATCCCGACCAGCTGGATCTTGTCGTTCATGTTCACCACGCCGCGCTCGATGCGGCCGGTGGCCACCGTTCCGCGGCCGGAGATCGAGAACACGTCCTCCACCGGCATCAGGAACGGCTTGTCCAGGTCGCGCTCCGGCATCGGGATGTAATCGTCCATCGCCTGCAG
>WJIQ01000401.1 GCA_014730255.1 bacterium
CGGGCTCGCGGTGGCGGGCCTGGCGGCGCTGGTCCTGGGCGGCGACCTCCTCGTCGATGCGGCCACGACCGCCGCCCGGGCCTCCGGGGTGAGCGAGGCCATGATCGGCCTGACCGTCGTGGCGGTGGGAACCAGCCTGCCCGAGCTGGCCACGTCGGTGGTCGCGACCGCGCGCGGGCAGGTCGACATCGCCATCGGCAACGTCGTCGGCAGCAACGTCTTCAACGTGCTCGGGATCCTCGGCGTGACGGCGTTCATACGCCCGCTGCCGCTGGGTGGCGTGACCTGGTTCGACCTGGGCACCATGGCCGTGCTCAGCGGCCTGCTCCTGGTGCTCGCGTTCACCGACCGCCGCCTCGACCGGCGCGAGGGCGCGGTCCTGCTGGCGCTCTACGTCGTCTACCTGGTGATCCTCGCCGCGGGCTGACGCGCCGCGTACCTACATGATCAGCGTCGCCCCGAAGCTGAAGATGCTCAGCAGCAGCGCCCCGAGCAGCGCCGCCCCGAAGCTCCGCACCTCCAGCCCCGGCACCAGCGCCCCGGCCAGCTTGAGGATGATGGCGTTGATCACCAGCAGGAACAGGCCGAGGGTCAGGATGGTGATCGGCAGGGTCAGGATGACGAGGATCGGCTTGATCAGCGCGTTGATGATCCCGAGCACCAGGCCGGCCAGCAGCGCGTGGCCCACGCTCTCGATCTCCATGCCGGGCACGAGCCTGGCGACCACGTAGAGCAGCAGGCCGACGACGACGATCTGGACGATGAAGACTTCCATGCGGGTCGGACTCCTCGGTGGAATGCGCGACGGGTGTCCACCCTACCCGCCGCGCGGCCGTCCTGTTCAGGTCAGCGGAACAGCGCCTTGATCTCGCTCCAGTCGTGCGCCTCGGTGCGCACCACGCCGCAGGGGCAGCCCGGTGCGAGCGCGCCGATCAGGCCGCAGCCGGTGCCGACCACGGCGATGGACTCGTTGCAGGGCGCGAAGTCGCCGGCGCCGGGCGCGCAGAGCTGCGGGTCCTCGAACCAGTCGTCCTCGCCCGGCTGGGCCTCGATGAGGTCGCCGCCGTCGTTGTTCCAGTAGACGTTGCAGCCCGAGGTCAGCAGGCCGCTGTAGAACACCTCGACGCCGCCGCCGAAGGCGGTGTTGCCGATGATGTTGTGATGCAGGTCGAGCACGCCGTGGTGCAGCAGCACCGTGGCGTGGCCCACGGCGACGTTGTTCCAGAACGTGCAGTTGCGGATCGTGTTGGTGTACGAGTCGACCAGGTAGATCGCGCCCATGTCGCCGCCGGTGTTCTGGGTGAACACCGAGTCGTGGATGTCGACGCTGCCGGCCGCGTTGGCGGTGAAGGCGCCGGCCATCGCGCCGCCGCGATTGAACACGAAGCGGCAGCGGTCGATCTCGCAGGCGATGTCGAACATCACCGCGACCGCGCCGGCGTGGTTGGTGGCGTAGTTGTCCTCGAACAGGGTCTCGCGCACGGTGAGCGAGCCGGTGGCGGACCGCGCCTCGATGGCGCCGCCGCCCCAGCCGGCCTCGTTGTCCACGAAGCGGCAGCTCTCGATCACGAGGTCCATGCCCTGCCAGCTGAGGATCGCCCCGCCCGAGTCGCCGTACCCGCCGGTGAAGGTCAGGTTCTCGAGGCGGATGGTCTCCTCGCCCTGCAGGAGCATGATGCGGCTGCCCTGGCCGTCGAGCACCACCGACTCGGCGTCGCCCAGGCCGGTGATCGTCAGCGAGGCCTCGATGGTCACGCTGGTGGGGTAGGTGCCCGGCATGACCTGGATCAGGTCGCCGCTCGCGGCGGCGGCCACGGCGGCCTCGAGGCTGGTGAAGTCGCCGCCCCCCTGGGCGTCGACCACGTGGGTGGCGGCGGTCGCGGGCCCGGCGAGCAGGGTCAGGCCCAGCGCGACGGCCACGGCGAACGTGGCGCCGGCGAAGCGCGGTCGTGAACGATGCATGATGGGTCCCCCTCCAGGAGATGCGATGGGCGTAGGAGCCGTCTGATGATACCGCACTCTCGCCCGTGCATCAACGTGCCTGGTGATGGCGTTCGGCGGGCGTCGACCGGATCAGCTCGCGACCGCGCCGTCGTCCGCCTCGAACACCGCCTCGAGCTGGCGCGCAAGCCGGCCCGTGGTCTCGGCCACGTCGCGGCCGGACCGCAACCGTCCGAAGAGCTTTTCCAGGGCCCGCCGCGTGCCGTCGTCCAGCGGGGCGAGCAGCGCGCGGGCCTGCTCGTCGAGGTCCACCGCACCGCGCTGGGCGTGGGCCCGGCCGGCGATGGCCGCGTGGTGCAGGCGCGCGCGTCCGAGCACGACGTGCGGCAGGTTCCGGTTGCGCGAGGGGCCCGCGACCAGCTTGCGCCGACCCATGGGCACGCCGACCACCTTGACGTCGACCAGCTTGTTGGCCGCCAGCAGGGTCGAGGCCGCACCCAGACCGCCGCCGATCAGCGTGCCCGCCAGGAAGCTCGTGCCGCCGGCCGCCAGATCGATGGCCCCGCCGGCGGCCGCGCCGCCGACCGCGCCCAGGCCCAGCAGCTGCAGCCGGGTCAGGCCGAACACGCGCCACGACTCGGCCGAGAAGAGGTCGTCGGCGTCGAGGGCGGCGAGCGCCGCCTCGCGGCGGTCGAGGTCGTGGTGATCGTAGGCGTCCTCGACCGCCCGGCGCGCGCGCTGCTCCAGCTCGACGAGGCGCCGCTGGTAGGCGGTCACCAGCTCGGGCTTGATCGCCTCGGGATCCTGATCGACCGCGACGGTGCGATCGACCGTCAGGGCGAGCATGCCCGCCATCGCGCCGGCGACCGCGCGGGCGGCGGCCTCGCGCCGGCGCCGGCGGTCGGCGATCAGCGCGTCGGCCGCCCGCTGCAGCGGCGCGCGCCAGGCGTCCTCGAGCTGGCCGAAGGCACGCAGCAGCTCGACCCGCTTCTCGAAATCGGCGGTCACCGCGTCGAACACCCGCACCACGCTGAAGAACTGGCCGAGGGCGGTGCGCCAGGCCTCGACGTGGTCGGCCTCGCCGATGGGGTTGATGAGCGCCAGGCGGGGCTGGCCGGTCCAGCGCAGGATCTCCATCTCGGGCTCGTACTCCGGCCCGAACGGGACCGAGCCGTCGACCACGTAGAGGATGCCCGCGCCCTCCATCACCGGGGCGAGCAGCTCGCGCTCGTCGGGGAACTCGCGGTCGGTGTGCGCGGACAGGAACCGCCGCACCAGCTCGGGCCGCTGATCGGGCGTGGTCTCGTGCTCGCGCAGCCACTGCCACACCGCGCGGGCGCGCTGGAAGCCGGGCGTGTCGACCAGCGTGTAGAGGACCTCGCCGTCGA
>WJIQ01000402.1 GCA_014730255.1 bacterium
CACCACGTGGTAGAACGCGTTGGCCCCGAGCACCACCACCAGGTCGTCGAAGAGGGCGATGTCGCGGCAGGTGCTGAAGACCGCCAGCGAGCCGAGCTCGATCGGCTGCTGCGGATCGGACACGTCGAGGACCAGCAGGCCCGCGCTGCCGTTGGCGACGTAGGCACGGTCGCCATCGACGAGCACCTTGACCGCCATCCCGCCGGTGGGGTAGCTGATCAGACTGATCGGTGTCGACGGGTCGGACACATCGACCAGCTCCACGCCTCCCGCGCCGTCCGCCACCCAGAGCCGATCGCCAGCGCAGGTGATGTGGGTGGCCACGCCCGGGGTGTCCAGTGTCGCGATCACCGACGGGGCAGCCGGGTCGGCGACGTCGACCACGGAGACGCCGGCCTCATGGTCGGCGACGTAGGCCACATCGCCGGCGACGGTCACGCTGGTCGCCAGTCCCGGCGTGTCGACGCGGCCGACGAGCACCGGGGTCGTGGGATCGGCGATGTCGACGATCGACAGGCCGGCATTCCAGTCGGCGACGTAGGCCAGATCGCCGGCCAGGTCGAGCCCGGTGGCCAGGTCGTCGAGCCCGAGCTGTCCCACCGGCGCGGGGCCCCGCGGATCGGCGACATCGACGACCGACCAGCCGTGCCAGAAGCGGGCGCAGATGGCCACGTCGTCCACCACCAGGATATCCCGGATCCCGACCAGGTCGCGGCGTTCACCGACCACCGCGGCGTTGGCCGGGTCGGAGACGTCCACCACGAAGAGCCCGGCCTCGTTGGTTCCGACCAGGAGCAGGTCGCCGATCCGGTGGAGCGAGCGGACCTGGTCCGGCAGCTCCAGGATGCCGTGCAGCTGCGGGTCGGCGGGATCACTGAGATCCAGGATCGCCATCCGTCCGGCGCCGGCCAGGCTCTGGTACCCGCCGACGGCCAGCAGATCGCCGGTCGCCAGCAACGTGGTGCCATAGTCCAGGATCTCGCGGTCGGCCACCTCGGTCGGTGCGTGGGGATCGCTCACGTCGAACACGCCGAGCCGCCCATCGCCCGCCACGAGATAGGCGTGACCGTCGGCGACCGAAACGTCGCGGGCTTCGCCGAATGGCCGGGCGGCCAGTCCGTCGGGATCGGTGGGATCGCTCACGTCGAAGATGAACAGGCCGTACGCGATGGACGTGAGGAAAGCGAGATCTCCCACCACCTCGATGCGGTTGTACTGGTAGGCGGCCGGAACCTGTGCCACCAGCGTGGGCGCCGACACGTCGGCGCAGTCGACCACCACGAAGCCGTCGTCACGACCGGCGAGCAGGGCGTACGACCCCGCGGACGCGACGTCGTCGACGTACTGGATCTCGTCCCAGGTGCCGAGCAACGACGGATGCGCGGGATCCGAGATATCCTGTAGCACCAGGCCATCGCCATTGCAGGTCAGATAGACGGTCGACCCCGTCCGGGCGATCCGGTAGGGCGACCAGTGTACCGGGTCGTCTTCGTACAGGACCGGCAGGTAGTCGGCAAACTCGAAGCAGTCCTGGGCCACGGAACCGGACGGTGTCAGCGCGACCACGATCAGCATGAAGACGGCCAGACGCGGCATACCCTCTCCTCCGCTACTCTACGAGCATCAACTTGGCGGTGTGATTCCGGGCGCCCGCGCGCAGGCGGGCGAGGTACAGACCGGTGGGCAGTTGCCGGCCCCGATCGTCGCGCCCGTCCCAGGTCCAGTCGTGACGACCGGCACCCAGCGCGCCGTCGTGCAGCCGGGCGACGTGGCGTCCGGCGAGGTCGAACACATCCAGGCGGACCGGACGGGCCGTGGCCATGACGAACGAGAGCGTCGTCTGCGGGTTGAACGGGTTGGGATGGGCGCGCAGGGCACCGGCCGTCGGGCGGGGCACGTCCGCCAGGCTCCGAGCCAACGCGCGCGCCGTCTGGTGCCGCGGCAGCATCACCAGGTGGTCGTACGCCGCGGCGACCCACATGACATCGTCCTGCACCATGAGGTCGTACGCCGACCACATGATCGGGCCGTTGCCGACCGGTTCGAACCCCGCACCGAGGTCGAACACCCACATCGTGTTCCAGGCCACCATGCAGAGGACGTCACCATCGACCACGAGAGGCCCGGAACCGGGCACCGCGTGCTGGGCCAGTGGCGGTTGCGGGCTGGTGGCCAGCGCATCGTAGACGCCGATGGTGCCGTCGTACACATCCAGCGAGAACGTGCTGCACAGCACGCGGTCGTCATGAAGCGCGAGGTAGCCCCAGGTGCTGGGCGACGTGCCGATGACCTGCGTGTCGATATCCCCGGGGTCGGTGCAGTCGACCCGGACGATGTCGTTCTCGCGGAGCATGTAGAGCATGCGATCGGCGAACACCAGGCTGCGGCAGTCGCCCAGTTCGGGGTACTCGGCGGCCACGAATGGAGTACCGGGACTGCTGATATCGATGAGCACCAGGCCGTGCTCGTTGGGCGCGGCGGCGATCAGTCCATCGGACACCGCATGGCTGATGGCGTAGGCCGGAAGCGGAACGCTGGTGATCAGCGTCGGGTGAGTCGGAACCTGGGTGCTGTAGAGGTGCAGCTCGTTCATCCAGCCGCTGACCGCGAGCCACCCCCCCCCAGCGGTCAGGCACCTGGGATCGTTGAATGTCGGGATCGTGGCCAGGAGGCTGGGCGCCAGCGGATCGGCGGCGCTCAGGACCTGGATCTCGTCCTCGCCGAGGCTGGCCACGTACGCGATCGTGCCATGGGCCGCCAGGCGGTGGGCATTCGGCGCGCCACTCCAGTGACCAGCGATCGGCGCCGACGCCGCGGAGCTCACGTCGAACACGTCGAGCCGCGCGTGGCCGGCGCCGGGGACCCCGGCCAGCACCGCGTGGTCGCCCACCAGCTCGACGTGCTCGCCGCCCTGGCGCACGCGCGTCTCACCGAGCAGCTGCGGCACGGCGGGGTCGCTCACGTCGGCGGTCCAGATACCTCCGCCGTTGTAGTCGAACGCGATGTAGGCGACAGCGTCGCGCACGCGGATATCGTGGCCGCCGCGGTGCTCGAGCGCGGCGAGCGCGACCGGCGCCGAGGGTACGGCGATGTCCCAGATCGCCAGATCGTCGCCATAGCCGGTGAGATAGAGCTGGTCGCCCTCGTGGTCGGCCGACCAGAACGAACCGGGAACGATGGCGACGGTCACCGGCAGGTCGGGGTCCGAGACGTCAATCAGATGGTTCTGCCCCCAGCTGCCGGCCACGAGCAAACCGCCGGCGAGGTGCAGGAATCCGTTGTGGTCGGCGTCGAACGGGCGGAATCCGCGCTCGCGCTGCCGGGCGGTCGCGCGCAGATCGAAGATGCGGACGCCCTCGTCGCGGAACAGCACGTGGGCGAGACGACCATCGGATGCCAGGTCGAGCACGTACCAGTCCGGCAAGCGGTGCTTCAGGCGCAGGGACGGCGCGCCGGGGTCGGCGAGCGAGTAGACCAGAAGCGTCGTGTCCGCCTCGTCGAAGTCCTGGACCACGGCGACGAGCTGGCCACCCGCCACCGCTAGCGCGCGGACGACACGGTTGGCGATCAGATCGCCGACGGGGCCGGGGACGCCGCCAGACAGACGTGAGATGGAGATGCCGCCCTCGGTGCTGCCGGTGTAGATGAAGTCGCCGTGGACGGCGAGGTCGGTGAGATAGTTCGCCACCGGGGCGCCCCCGGTCCAGTGCATGTATTCGGCGTAGTCGATGGTGCGATCGGACGCGAGCGCCGTCACGGCCAGCAGGCATAGCGCGACGGCGACGATCGATGGGTGGCGCATCGTTTCCCCCTCAGATGCATCGGTGCGAAGCACGGAGCTGTCGAGAAGAGTATATCACGAGGGGCGCGCCCCATGCGAGGCGCGCCCCGATCCTCGAGCCGGATGTCCCCGCCCTACTCGAAGATCGCCTTCACGCCGCTGAAGCTCACGGCCTCGGTGGCGACCGAGGTCATCACCTCGGCGTGGCCGCTGGGGAAGGTCGCGTCGGTCTGGTTCATGACGCAGCCGTCG
>WJIQ01000403.1 GCA_014730255.1 bacterium
ACGAGGGCGACGCGGTGCTGGCCTTCGGCAAACGGGCGGGCATCGAGCGCCTGGCCACGATGTCCGCGGGCCGCGCCGAGCCCCTGGGA
Source organism: bacterium (assembly GCA_014730255.1). Classification (GTDB taxonomy): domain Bacteria; phylum Krumholzibacteriota; class Krumholzibacteriia; order LZORAL124-64-63; family LZORAL124-64-63; genus Glo-17. Next base: position 90 of record WJIQ01000403.1, read on the forward strand.
TTCCCGGACCTGCAGGCTCTCGGGGCCCGGTTCTTCCTGGTCGAGATCGCTGCCGGCTCACCCCTGCACGGACTCACGCTGGAAAGCAGCCACCTCGGCCAGCTGGTCGGGATCACCGTCGCCGGGTTCGTGCGTGACGACGAGACCATTCTCGGCGCCGATCCCGGCGACGCGCTCGCGGCCGGCGACCGGCTGCTGGTCGGGGGCGATCCGGTGGCCCTGTTGAGCGTGCTCGACCTGGACGAGATCCTCGTCGAGGACGACGTGGAGTCCGAGAACCTGGAGTCCGCCGACATCGGGGTCGTGGAGGCCACGGTGGCGCCGCGCGCGCAGATCGCGGGCCGCACGCTGCGGCAGCTGGCGTTCCGTGAGCGGCACGGGGTGCAGGTCGTGGCCCTGTGGCGCGAGGGCTCGCCGCGGCGGTCCGACCTCGCCGACGTCACCCTGCGCGAGGGCGACGCGCTGCTGCTGCAGGGGCCTCGCGAGAAGCTACACCTGCTGGGCGAGGATCCGGACCTCGTGGTGCTCACGCCGGGCGCCCGACCGCAGCGGCGCACGCACAAGGCGCCCGTCGCCATCGGCGGCCTGGCCTTGCTGATCGGCCTGGTCGTCTCCGGCTGGCAACCGATCCAGGTGGCGGCCTTCGCCGCGGCCACCTTCGTCATGCTGGGCGGTGCGCTCACCATGCAGGAGGCCTACCGCGCGGTGGAGTGGCGGATGATCTTCCTGCTGGCGGCGCTGCTGCCGCTCGGCATCGCGCTCGAGCGCTCGGGCGCCGCGGCGCTCGCCGCCCACGCGGTCACCGACCTCGCCGGACCGTACGGTCCGCACGTGCTCTTCGCCGGGCTGGTGGTCCTGGCGAGCCTGCTCAGCCAGAGCACCGACAGCGGACCGGCCGTGATCATCCTCGCGCCGGTCACCCTGCAGGTGGCGGCGCAGGCCGGCCTGTCGCCGGCGACGCTGATGATGGGCATCGCGCTCGGCGCCTCGGCGGCGTTCACCACGCCATTCAGCCACAAGGCGCACCTGCTGGTGATGGGCGCCGGCGGCTACCGCACGGCCGATTACCTCAAGGTGGGAACGCCGCTGACCCTGCTCGTGATCGCCATCATCGTGGCGCTCGTGCCCGTGCTGCTGCCGTTCCGGTGAACGCCGGGGCGCCGGTCAGACCGCCTCGATCACCCCGGCGATGCCCTGCCCCACCCCGATGCACATCGTGCACAGCGCCCGGCGTCCGGTCTTTCCGGCGATCTGGTGCAGGGCCGTGGTCACCAGGCGCGCGCCGCTCATCCCGAGGGGATGGCCGAGGGCGATGGCGCCGCCGAGGGGGTTGACGCGCGGGTCGTCGTCGGCCAGGCCGAGCTGGCGCAGGCAGGCCAGCGCCTGGGCGGCGAAGGCCTCGTTCAGCTCGATCAGGTCGAGGGCGTCGAGGTCGAGGTCGAGTCGGTCGAGGAGCCTGCGCGTCGACGGTACCGGTCCGAGGCCCATGACGCGGGGCGGCACGCCGGCGGCGGCCACGCCCAGGATGCGGGCGCGGGGGGTGAGGCCGTGCCGGGCGATGGCCGCCTCGGAGGCGATCAGCAGCGCGGCGGCGCCGTCGTTCACGCCCGAGGCGTTCCCGGCGGTGACCGTGCCGTCGGCGCGGAAGGCCGGGCGCAGGGCGGCCAGCTTCTCGAGCGACGTCGCGCGCGGGTGCTCATCGGTGTCGACCACCAGCGGGTCCTGCTTGCGACGGGGCACCGACACGGGCACGATCTCGCGCGCCAGCGAGCCGTCGGCCTGGGCGCGGGCGGCCTTCTCCTGGCTGGCCAGCGCGAAGCGGTCCTGGTCCTCGCGGGCGATGTCCAGCTCGCGGGCCAGGTTCTCGGCCGTCTCCGGCATGGAGTCCACGCCGTGGGCCGCCTCGAGGCGGGGATTCACGAACCGCCAGCCGATGGTCGTGTCGTGCATCGCGGGCGTGCGCGCGAAGGCGGTCTCGGCCTTGCCCACGACGAACGGCGCGCGGGACATGCTCTCGATGCCGCCGGCGATCACCAGGTCGGCCTCGCCGGCCACGATGGTGCGCGCTGCCTGGGCCACGGCCTCCAGTCCCGAGCCGCACAGGCGGTTCACGGTGCAGCCGGGCACGGCGTCGGGCAGGCCGGCCAGCAGGAGGGCCATGCGGGCGACGTTGCGGTTGTCCTCGCCGGCCTGATTGGCGCAGCCGAGGACCACGTCGTCCAGCGCGGACCAGTCCACCTGCGGGTGGCGCCCGGTGAGGGCCACGATGGGGATGGTGGCGAGGTCGTCGGCACGGACGGAGGCGAGGGCGCCGCCGTAGCGGCCGACGGGGGTGCGGACGGCGTCGCAGATGTAGGCCGTCGTCATGCGGCTCCTCCCTGGGGCGCGAGCTCGGGGCGGGGCCCGAGGGCGGCGAGCTTGCGGAAGCCGCCCAGGAACGCCTCGGCCAGGTGGTCGATCTCCCCCGCGGTCATGGGCGTGGAGATGGTCCCCGAGCAGGTGTTGATCAGCATCAGGCCGGTGGCGAAGAGGTGGTCGAGCAGAACGCCCAGGCGGGCGATCTCCTCGGCGGGGGCGTAGGCGGCGCGGTAGTTCCGTGGCGGCTCGGCCTTGAGGTGCACGCGGAACATGGAGCCGCGGCCGGTCACGCACGCGGGCACGCCGGCCACGCGCGCGGCCTCGGCGATGTCCGTGCGCGCGCGGTCGGCCAGCGCGTTGACGTGGGCCACGGCGTCGCGGTCGAAGTGCTGCATGGCCACCAGGCCCGCGGTCATGGTCACGGGGTTGGCCGAGAACGTGCCCGAGTGCGGGAAGCGCACCGGCGGGACGAGCGGGTCCATGACCCTCATCGCCTCGGCGCGACCGGCGAGCGCGCCCACGGGGAAACCGCCCCCGATGACCTTGCCCATGGCCGTGAGATCCGGACGCACGGGGTACCACTCCTGGGCCCCGCCGTGCTCGCTGCGGAAGGTGATGACCTCGTCGAAGACGAGCAGGGCGCCGTGCGCGTCGCACCAGCGGCGCAGGGCGGTCACGAACTCCTCGGCCGCGGGGACCAGGCCGACCCGGTGGGGCATGGGGTCGAGCAGCACGCAGGCGATGTCGTCGGCATGCTCGTCGAGCCGCGCGATGGCGCGCGCGGGATCGTCGAACGGGAGCACCACCACCTGGTCGAGGGCCGAGCGCGGCGTGCCCTGGGCCACCGGCACGCTGGCCGGCTGATCCGGGGCGCCCCAGTTGTCGGGCTGGGCGGTCTGGCTCACCTCGGCCCAGTCGTACAGGCCGTGGTAGGCGCCCTCGACCTTGGCCAGGCCGGGGCGGCCGGTCAGCGCCCGCGCGGCCTTGATGCAGCTCATGACCGCCTCGGTGCCGGAGTTCACGAAGCGGATCATCTCGAAGCTCGCGCTCCGCTCGACGAGGAACTCGGCGAAATCGACCTCCTGCTCGGTGGCCGTGGTGAACGCGGTGCCGCGCTGCAGCTGCCGCGTGACCGCCTCCACCACCGGCGGGAAGGCGTGGCCGTGGATCAGCGACGCCATGTTGTTGGCGAAGTCGATGCGCTCGACGCCCTCGACGTCCCACACGCGGCAGCCCTCGCCGTGATCGGCGTAGAGCGGGTGCGGCCGGCGCAGGACGGTGTTGCGGCTGACGCCGCCGGGCAGGACCCGCTGCGCCCTGGTGTAGAGGTCCTGGCTCCTCGAATCCGTGCGTGTCATGTCGTCCTCGGTTCCCCGGCCCGACGGCCGGAGGCAAGCGGAGCGTCCGCGGTCACACGTGTTGCAGGGCGGGCCCGACCCCCACCGGCGCGCCGGTGGCGGCACGGACCTCGTCGAGCGAGACGCCGGGCGCGAGGTCGACCACCACGAAGCCCTGCTCCGTGACGTCGATGACCGCCAGGTTGGTGTAGATGCGATCCACGCAGGCCTTGCCCGTCAGCGGATAGGTGCAGCGCTCGAGCAGCTTGGGTTCGCCGGTCTTGGTGGTGTGCTGCGTGAGCACGAGGACCGTGCGCACGCCGGCCACCAGATCCATGGCGCCGCCGACGGCGGGGATGGCGCCCTCGGCGCCCGTGGACCAGTTGGCGAGGTCGCCGCTGGACGCGATCTGCATGGCGCCGAGCACGCACACGTCGATGTGGCCGCCCCGGATCATCGTGAAGCTGTCGGCGTGGTGGAAGAAGGCCGCGCCGGGGATGGCCGTGACGGGCTTCTTGCCGGCGTTGATGAGGTCGGGGTCGGCCGCGTCGGGCTCGGGGTCGGGGCCCATGCCCAGCAGGCCGTTCTCGACGTGGTAGACCAGCTCGCGGCCCTTCGGCACGAACTGCGCCACCAGCTCGGGCATGCCGATGCCCAGGTTCACGTAGCTGCCGTCGGGGATGTCGACGGCCACGCGGGCCGCCATCTGCTCGCGGGTCCAGCCGCTCTGGCTGCTCATGGGTAGGTCCGCCCTTCCTTCACCAGGTGCGATTCGTGCGCGGGATCGGCGACCACGACCACGCGGTCGACGAAGATGCCGGGCGTGACCACGCACTCGGGGTCGATGTCGCCCGGAGCCACCAGCTCCTCCGCCTGCACGATCGAGCAGGCGGCCGCGGTGCACATGATGGGACCGAAGTTGCGCGTGGTCTTGCTGTAGTCGAGGTTGCCGTACCGATCGGCGCGGCGCGCCTTGACCAGGGCGAAGTCGGCGCGCAGGCCGTGCTCGAGCACGTGGTCCTTGCCGTCGAAGCGACGGACCTCCTTGCCCTCCTCGAGCACCGTGCCCACCGCCGTCGCGGTGTAGAAGGCGGGGATGCCCGCCCCGCCGGCGCGGATGCGCTCGGCCAGCGTACCCTGCGGAACCAGCTCCAGCTCGATCTCCCCGGCGCGGTACAGCTCGGGGAACACCGTCGAGTTGGCCGTGCGCGGGTACGAGCAGATCATCTTGCGCACGCGGCGATTCTGGATCAGCGCCGCCAGGCCCACGCCGCCGCTGCCGGTGTTGTTGTTGACGACCGTGAGCTCGCGCGCGCCCTGATCGATGAGCGCATGGATGAGCTCGATGGGGCTGCCGGCCTCGCCGAAGCCGCCGATCATGATCGTGGCGCCGTCGTGGATGTCGGCCACCGCGGCCTCGAGGCTCTCGACCTGCTTGTCGATCATCGCCGCACCTCGCTCCTGGGCACGCCGTCGGCGCGTCCGGCCCCGTCCTGCTTCGCCCCGGTCAGCGCGGTGGCGAGCGTCTGCTCGATCTCGCGGAGCTCGTCGCGGAAGAAGAACTGCTCGGTGTCGAAGGGCGTCAGGAGATCGACGTTGTTCTGCGTCTCGTCGTACTTCGCCAGGAACACCCGGTCCATCCACTCCATGTTGCGGGCCTCGGTGAACTTCAGGGCGAAGGCGGTCTCGCCGCCGATCTCGGTCGTACCCAGGATGGAGATCTTGCCCGCCGACGTGGTCATGGAGATGTACCGCGACGGTCGGTTGATGGAGGACAGCGAGCGGTAGACGCGGCTCGCCACCCTGTCCATGTCGGCCAGCGGTGCGGTGAAGTAATGGTGCTCGCCCGTCGGCCGCGCGCAGTACATCGAATGGAAGCCGATGTGCATGGTGGCGAGCAGGTTGCCGAGGTCGATCCAGTTCTGCGCCGAGCGCTCGATGTCCACCTGGCCGTCCGTGTCGGTGAACAGGCTGATGTGGTTCATCACCGGGCTCTGGCTGCGGATCACCACGCCGTGGCGCTGAAGGCGCCGGATGGCGGCGATGGTGCTGGGGTTGAGCAGCTCGCGGGGCGTGGAGAAGTGGGCCATCCAGGCGAGCTGCACGCCGTGGTCGTGGAGCATGTCGAAGAGCGCGAGCATGCGGTCGTAGCGCGGCGAGAGGATCAGCTCGGGGTGGTACGACAGCGCCCGCGTGGCGAAGCGCACCGTGCGGACGTGCATCAGGGCCGGGTCGTCGACCAGCGGCTGCACGTAGGCGGCGAAGCGGTCGGGCGGCATGAAGCCGGCGTCGCCGCCGGTGATCAGCAGGTCGGTGACCTCGCGGTGCCGACGCAGATAGGCGTGCACCGGCGCGACGTCGCGCTGCAGGAACATGTCCTCGTCGTTGCGCACCTGCGCGTGACGGAAGCAGTAGGTGCAGAAGGCGAAGCAGTTCTGCGTGGTCCGGTCGAAGACGAGCTGGCACTGGGGATACTTGTGCTGGCTGCCCTCGAGG
>WJIQ01000404.1 GCA_014730255.1 bacterium
GGATCGGTCCAGGCCGCTCCCCCGGAGCGGCGCCCCCTCGCCGGGTCAGCCGGATCAGGTGGGCGCGGCACCGCCACGCGGCAGCACCGGGGGCTCGCTGGCCGGCTGCTCGCCGGCCAGGGCCGGCGCGGCGACCAGCAGGGTCAGTCCGAGCAGGGCGATCGGGATCGGTCCATTGCTGCGCACGGTGTGCATCCATCCCCGGGAGGGAGTTGAAGGAGTATTCCGCACCAGTTTCCGGCAAGTGGCCTGCAACCGCAAGCTCCGGCTTGTGCCGAAAAGAATGTTGGTGGGCCCAGACCTTGCCTGGACCTGCCTATGCGTGCTCGAACGCCAGATCTCGGCTTCACGGCACCCGGGCTCCAGGGCCCGGTTCGGCCGGATCCTTCCGGTCACTTGCCCGGGGTGCCGTCGCGGGCCGACTCGAAGGCCACCGGTCGCCTGACCGTCCGGATCCTCGAGGCCCCGGTCGCGCCCGTCGACCGCCGATCCGGGCGACGGGCGATCAACGATCGAGGACAGCTGACGCGGGAAGCGACAACGCGCGGAGACAGCGACATCGATGGCCGGGAGGGCGTGGAGTCCTTCCCCTGCACCTCATGCGGGGGACGCGCTCCACGGGAACGACGACGACAGGCAACCGCTGGTGACACAGCCACGAAAGGAGGCGAGCAGACCCAGGCGAGGTGGGCACATCTTTCTTCATGATAGTCGCTTACGCCGTCCGTCAGGACTGGACAACAATCTTCGAGGCACAAGCCTCGGTTTGACACCACCGGGGGCACGCGGTAGTTTAGGCGCTCCTCAGGCGTCCCCTTGGTCTAGTGGTTAGGACACCGCCCTTTCACGGCGGCAGCACGGGTTCGAGTCCCGTAGGGGACGCCACTCCCACCTTCTCGGCGTCGATCTCCTGCAAGTACGTGAAAAGTCCCCCGGTTGGGGCGGTTCGATAATTCGTGCCGTCGAAGGCCAGCCCCTCGGGGAAGACGAGTTGCTGGAATCGCTGCTTCTGGTCCAGGTCGTACTCGGCCCAGAGCCGCGCCCCGTCCGCCAGCACCTGGTCGGCGAAGGCCAGCACGCCCTCGACGTCGTACTCCTCCAGTGTCGCGTCGTGGATCTCGATCCTGACCAGGGCGATCTCGGCGTTCAGCTTGTCCTGCTCCCGCTCGAAGTCGTCCTGGCTGATCACGTGCTTGTAGACGTGGGCCTCGATCAGGCTACTCTTACGCTCCTGGAGGCCCTCCAGGCGTTTCTCCAGCGTCTTCCGGTGCGCGGCGGCCTCGTCGTACCGTCGCTGCCACGCGTCCGTCACGATGGCCCTGAAGAGGGCCAGGAGGCCGGGGCGCGGTTGGAGCTGGCGGAGAAGGTCGACGAACGCCTCCTCCAGGATCTCTTTACGGACCCGGATCTGGTCGCTGCACCCCTTGCTGCGGCAGTGGTAGTAGGCGTAGGTGCGGTTCCGGCCGCGGCTGTGGCTCCCGGTCAATGGCGTGTCGCAGTTCGCGCAGCGGACGAAGTGCCGCAGTGGGAAGTCGGGGTTGTTCCGTTGCCGGGGCACGGCCCGGCTGACGTTGCCGTCGAGGATCGCCTGAACGCGGTCGAAGGTGGCCTGGTCGACCAGCGGCTCGAAGTCGCCGCGGTGGGTGCCGCCCCAGCCTTTCACGTCGATCCAGCCAGCGTACAGCGGGTTGCGGAGCATGCTGCTCATGGTCTGCGAGGAGACCGGCTTGCCCTTCCTCGTCTGCAGGCCCATCGCGTTCACGCGGTCGCGGACCTGCTGCTTGGTGTAGGTCCCCCGCGCGAACATCTGGAACGCCTGGGCCACCAGCGGTCCGGTCTCGGGGTCAGGCTCGATGCTCGGCCCGTCGGCGGCCGCGGGCTTCCGGTAACCGATCGGCGGGATGAATGTCCACCGCCCGCGGGCCACGGCCGCCTGCATCCCCGCCTTGGTGCGCTCGGCCTTGACGTCGTTGTCGAACTGAGCGATCCCGGAAAGCATGGTCTCCAGGAGCTTCCCCACCGGGTCCTGGCTGATCGGCTCGGTGACGGAGCGGAGCAGCGCGCCGGTGGACGCGAGGAGTCCGCGAAGCACATGGTAGTCAGCGGTGTTCCGGGAAAGGCGAGAAACACTATAGATCACGACCCGCTCAATGCTGCCCCTGTTCGTCCTGCAATAATCCAACAGATTCTTCAGCTCAGGACGGTCAGTGGTCTTCGCAGACTCCCCAGCCTCGACGAATACCCGATCCACGTCGATGCCTTCACGAGCGCAATAATCGCGGCAGCCTTTCTCCTGCGTGCCGAGGCTGAGATTCTCTACCTGCTCCTTGGTGGAGACCCGGCAGTAGATCACGCCGCGCATCACGTCACCTGCCCTCGGGCTCGACCGGCTCCGTTGGTGTTCCGGGCACATGGCTCTGGAACAGCTCGGCAATACCGTCCGCAAGGCTGTAAAGGTGGTCCCTCAACTGCTCGATCTCCTCGTCACTCAGATCAACGTCCGGTCCCAGCAGTAGGCGGCACTCCTCGATCGAAAGCATGATGAGCTCCGCAGCGTCCCCTGGACGCCAGCAGGCCCTCAGCTCAGGATCTTTCTGTCGCTGGTGGGCGGATGGTCTCGTTGTTCTACGCGCTGACGCTCAGGATCTTTCTGTCGCGTCGCGCTCACCTGGTCGAATGGACAGTGTCCTGACGAAGCGATCGACTCTACCGTTATGCTGTTTCACGACGACGTGCTGGTAGGCGCGCTCTCCCAGGATCTCCTTGATCGTCTCTATCTGCTCCGGTTTCAGCTCTTCCTCCGCATCAAACTTCTTGATGTCGCCGTCATCGAGATGCACGACTAGCCGGGAGTAGCGTCCCTTTCTCACGAGTTCGAGGAGCTCCTGCTCCCCTACCGACCGCGCGCTGCTGCGGAACGTCTCACCGAGCATGTACATTCGGCCGCGGTCGCTTACCTCAAGCTGAATCGGGTCTTTTAGACAGCGCAGCATGCGGTTCACGAGGTCGTTCAGCCGAAGCATGATGAACCCGTCGCACTCCGCAGGACCGAACGCACCTAGCTGGAGCTCCGTGCCGATCTCGAAGTCGGCATCGATCGACACGATCGACTTGAGGTCCGTGTAGAGGAAGATCGGGGAGCCGAGCAACGCGAACTGGTGAACGGCCTCGCGCAGCCAATCGGAGTCCCTCTCGAAGAGCTGACGACCTAGCCAGCGTAGTTTATCGAGAGGCACACCGAATCGACGTCTGATCTCGGACATCACCATGATCACGAAAACCTGGCCTGGCGTGAACTTCCGCCAGGCTTTTCCCGATTCGCGGCTCTCCGGCAGCACGCCCTTCTCGTCCCACCCGTTGAGTTGCCGGTAGGACAGATTGGCCGCGGCACGGACGTCGTTTGCGGTGTAGTTACGGTTGGTTTCGCCGTTTTTCTCGACCATGATGATCGGACCATATGGCACGAGAATTGAACCTGCAAGTATAATTTAACCGAGACGGCCGCTTCGGAGGTATAGCCGGTGCAGCACCCCAATCGTTGCTACGGTTTTCGAGTAAGACACGCCCCAACAACCACCTAGATCCCCTATGCACGGTTTCCGTCGTCGTCGTCCACCAAGTCATTGTCGCGATGAGACCTGATCGCATCTGCCGCATAGGCCCTGGCTCGGATCGTTGCACAGTATTCGTCGAACTCCGCCCGGAGATCGTCACCCTGCAGGAAGAACGAGAAGACGGAGCGGGCTGCGTCTGTCACCAGGACCACACCAAGCAACAGCAGGTTCGCATGAATGGGAGCTTCATCGACATCTTTCAACCGGAACGCTCCGGACCCGTCCCTCTCGATGTAGTGAGAGCGCAGGTCCGACCACCTTCCATGAACGAACTGCGACAGCATTCGCTGAACGCCGATATACCCTTCGTTCTCATAGTCTAAACGGTCGATCATGATCGTCTTGAGATCCGGCATTCCTTTCGAGGATTCGACAGTCGCCCGATCCATGCCTGCGTCCCGCCTGCTACGCTCGATCGACCTCAGCATTCGCTGCTCGATCACGGTCTTCTCGCCGTCCCGGTCGGCGATACACTGCTCGATGTGTTCTTCGAGTTTCAGGTCTGGACGAAGCCCATCGACGATGTACCTGCGAAACACATCGCCTTGGTCCGTCGATTCCGTCAACCATCGGAGAACTATCGCTGTCTCAACAACACATCGTGTCAGTATCGATGCAGACTCTCCGCCATACCCGCCGCACGACAGCTTGCCGACCGACACCATGAGGCGCGCGCACCTGTTCGCGAGACCGGAAACGATTGCGGCGTGCAGCGCGGGAGGGTTTCGATAGGCGGGCGAATCCGGTGAGATCGACGCGACGTTGAGGGCGACCTCCGCAACCAGTTTGTAGAGCTCAAAAAGAAGTGGCCTCGGATCACCGGACCCGATGCATTCCTTGATCTGGTCATCCGAAAACTCGGGGATGTCCGGGAAACCGTGCATGGTGAGCCCCTCTACCGTACGCCTATCGCAACGTCAGCCAGAACCCTTCTTCGCATCTCGCCCTACTCAGCCGTCGCCACCGCGTTCCTCTTCATCGCGCTTCGCGATGTGATCCAGCAAACGTCCGTGGTAAGCAACAAGGACCGGATCGACCTGCACTCGCCCGACGCTATCGAGCATGGCATCAAGCCGAGCCCGGTCGGCGTTATTGATCCACAACCACGCCTCCTTCAACCAGAAAAGCCTTATGCTCGGATGAAGATCCTCGTCCTCGATCAGTTCTGCTGTGCGAGCCCACTCTGCAGGTGAGAACAGGCGGGCCATGCTTTTGACCCTGTACTCTGCATCAAAACAGTCTGGGTATGGCCACCAGAGGGTGCCTCCAGTCGGATTATCGCTGAGGCATTGCTTGCGATCGATGTTCCTAGCGTTCTCATTCCAAACGCGGCGAATGTACTCGGTTGCCGCCCCGAATGCCTGTGGAGGCACTTCCGTAGACCTGGCAGGGTAAGTCAATGCGTTGAGTACCTCGGCCTTGATGTCGGCTTCATCCCACGGGACCGAGTCCCACAATTCGAGCAATTCGGAACTCGAATCTTGTCGGACCATCGCATGCGCGATTGCGCTGCACTCCAGATTGATCGTGATCGACGGCTGGCATCGGTGAGCTTCGTCGCCGTCAAACTCCAGATGCACAGTCCTCGACTGGGAGCGCGCCTCGTGCCACAGACGCACGAGATGCTCCACGTCCTCATTCCTTGGCTGGCACAGGTCGCCGAGCAAGGTCGCGCGGCTGAATAGCGGTAGCGTTTCGACAGCCGCCGCCGACCTCACAAGGGAATCTCGCACCGCTGGCCGATTCAAGAGGACATCCATCGTTCGATGAGCAGGCGGATCGGATCGCCAGTCAAACACTCGTTTTCCACCACCGATCTTGGACATCATGGATAGACCGCCCGGGAAACCGTTGCTGCTCCCCCGCGAGCGGATCGCGTCACCATCCGGGTACTCCATGGTCCAGGTCGCCGCATCATCGACAATCCACTGGAGGAGCACATCGTATGCTCGCGGCACGCCGCAAGCCGCCGCCATCGCCACGGCGTCAGCGCGAGGGTCGATTCTCAGCCAGTCCCCCATCCGCTTGATTCTCTCAGTCCATCCCGGAGTCAGATACAACTCGACCAGATCGTCGAGCTCGGGTGCCAGCGGCAGACCGCCTTCCGCAACAACATGCGCTACGGCCGCGGTGTACAGGCTCTTGCCGCAGCGGTTTCCGCCCCTATCGAGTTTCAGGACATCCTCGACCTGCTCGACAATCGCCAACGCAACCACGCACGCCGAGTCCGGGTCGAGTACACACAACCCGTCGAAAGCGTCGACCCGATAGAGTGGCGACCCTTCGTCAACCCATCGAACCAGTTCGGCTACAGCTACGCGGTCGCCGGACTGCCCGAGAGCCCATAGCGTCGATCGTATGTCTTGCCCTGGCATGAACTCGTCGACCAGGTGGTCGCGGATGAACTGGTCGCATTGATCACCAGGTGCGGGCCGAGTGGATAGCAACTTGATCAACGGCTCAGTGGAACCGCCCACCCCGATCTCGCCGATCGCGCTCGCCGCCTCGATCCTTGCTCGCGGATCGTCCGAGGTGAGCGCACCGATCAGGTCGTACGCCTCGAACTCTAGATCCGCCATCTGGGCGGGCTCCACCGTGGTACGGCATTTCGCCAGCCAGAGTCGATCGGTCGCATCTCGTGTCCGGTCGTAGACATCCCGCAGATAGGACGGAGCAACATTCTTGGGGCCGAGATACTCGGGCCGCTCCCAATCATTCGCGCCGAACTCGTCGATGAAGTAGGCTGCGCGTTGCCACGGCTTGAGGTGGATTTCCCATTTCATCCCAGGTCGACCACGCGGTTGGACCGGATGATCTGCGAGCACGTATATCAGGACTTCCGATGGGTGGCCATTGAGCGAACTGATCCGAAGAGGGAATACCAGATCATCGCTCTCGAATCGGAAGCGAATCGGCTGGATCTCACCGTCGGCAAGATCTGTCTCGGTCGTGCCCTCGATCTGATTTGGATCGATTCTGATCGCGGCGAGGAACCACTCTTTGTCCGCGTACTCTTGCAGCACGGCAGGAGCAGATGCCGGGAGAACGAACCCATGTTCGTCGAGCCAGTCATCTAGGGACTCGCCGTCGGTACTTTCCAGTATCGCGACGTCGTAGATCCCGACATCATGGAATGTTGCTGAGACATCGGATCGGCTTGAACCGGCCTTGCGCGTCATCGCTCTAAAAGTCGGTCCAGTCCGAACGAAAGGCTCCTGCATGCCTTTGCTGAGAGTCTCGAAGACTGGGCCAGCCGCAATCTCCATCTCAGGCCGAGACGGCAGCGGGACGAGCCAACCGAAATCGGCGGCGGCTCCCTCGAAACGTACCGAAAGCACGAGTTCCTGGTAGCGGCCATCCTGGACGACGAAGGCCTTCTGTTGTGGCTCGCGAATGTCCTCGTCCTGATTGCGCCAGACGAACGCACCATCGGCGTACGCAAGTTCGACCGAGATCGAGACCAGGATGGCGAGGAAGACCACGGAGATCGACGAACGATACATGACACCCCCTCCAAGAGCGGCTGGATGAGATTACGCTCTCGACCGGCGTGCGACAATGGAGAAGGCGGTTGATGCCCGTGGATCACCTGGGTGGTCGGGTCGCGACGGTAGCTACTTATGAACCCCGCTACCACCCATGCAGGCCGAGTGAACGCGAGATCCTGTCCTCTCGCCGCTCGTCCTCCGCCAGCTTGTCCTCCTGGGCCAGCACGACGGCGTCGTCGGACAGCTCGACGGCATGGAGGCCCTTGAGGCACCCGCTTGCCCGGAGCACGCTCAAGGCCGTCTGGACGTCTCCCTGGTCGACGGCGTCGGAGACGACGCGGCTCGCCCGTGCCAGGACGTCGAGCAGGCTGAGTTCCAGCTCGCGCTGCAGGGCGATCTGGCCCCGGTTGACCGCCGCCCGGAAGTGATGGTCCTCGCGCAGCCAACGGTGCACGGTCTCGCGAGCCACACCCGCCTCCGCCGCGGCGTCCGTGACGGTCAAGCCGCGGAGAAGCGCCCCGACCGCCGCCTGCTGGTTCGGCTTCAGGGTCACGCTCTCGGTGGTTTCATCCGTGGTATCGTGTTGCATGGTGTGACACCCGCCCGCGTCGCGACCCGCCTGATCTACTACCCTAGAGAGGTTCTATCCTAGAGTGGGATAGTGGAGCGGCGGCCGAAATCGCTGGTCTGAAAGCCGTTTCGCGGTGCCGAAACCTCACGCCACGGCCGCTTTCTGCAGTTCCAGCAGTTCCCGGAGCCATCTATCGACCTGGTTCCAACTCGGCACCGTAGGGGACGCCACCTCTCCCCGTTGGCGCGAATCGCTCCCGGCTGGTAATCTGGCACGTCGCCGTTGCCCGACCCCAGACCCGGAGATCGCCATGCCCCGCGCCACCGTCCTCCTCGACCAGGCCACCGAGGCCGCCGCCGCCTTCCGCCAGCTCGATCAGGTGCAGACCGACGCCATCGTCCACGCCGTCCACCTGCGCGCCCTCGACGCCCGCGTCGAGCTGGCGCGGATGGCAGCCGACGAGACCGGCCTCGGCGTCTGGCAGGACAAGGTGGTCAAGAACTTCATCGCCACGCAGCTGGTCCACGACGATATCCACCATCAGCGCACCGTGGGCGTGATCAGCCAGTCGCGGTGCGACGGTATCGTCGAGGTGGCCCGGCCCGTGGGGCCGGTGCTGGGGTTCGTGCCCGTGACCAATCCCAGCGCGACCACCATCTTCAAGATCCTCATCGCCCTGAAGACGCGGAACCCCATCATCATCAGCCCGCCTCAGGCCGCGCGTCGCA
>WJIQ01000405.1 GCA_014730255.1 bacterium
CCCCCCAGCGCCGCGATCACCGGCACCGAGAGCTGCACCACCGCCGCCCGCGTGGCGGTCAGGTCGCGCAGGGCGCCGTACCAGAGCACGTAGCCGATCCCCGAGGTGATCGCGCCCGAGATCACGGCCAGCAGGACGCCGGCGGTCGAGACGGCCTCGCCGGTCGCCAGGACCACGCCGATCACCACCAGCGGCACCGTGCGCACGAAGTTGCCCGCCGTGGTGGCGATCGGATCGTCCCGCCCGCCGCGCAGCGAGTACACGCCCCAGGCGACGCCGGCCAGGGCCATGAGCAGCGCGCTCGTCGGTGGCGGCGCGGTCAGCCCCGGCGAGACCAGGTAGACCAGCCCGGCCACCGCCAGCGCGAGCCCGACCCATTGCCAGCGGTCGGGGCGCTCGCCGCGCACGATCCCCCAGACGATCATCGTCACCTGCACGCAGCCGAAGAGGATGAGCGCACCCGTGCCCGCGGTCAGACCGAGGTAGGCGAGCGAGAACCCGCCGGCGTAGATCGCCAGCATCGCGGCCGAGGTCCAGGATCCGCCGCCCGGCACGTGCCAGCGCCGGCGCCGCGCGCTCTCGATCACCAGGAGCGCCACCGCGCCTGCCCCGAGCCGCAGCGCCGTGAACGCCACCGGCCCGATGGCGCCCTCGCGCAGCGCCTGCCGGCAGAGCAGCGAGTTGGCCGCGAAGGCCAGCATGGCCAGGACGGTCAGGAGCACCCGCGCGCTCACTCGGTGCCGCCGGTCGCCGGATCGCGCCCGAACCAGCGCCGCTGGATGCGCTCGTACTCGCCCTGTTCCATCAGCCGCAGGAGCGCCTGGTTGATGGGATCGCGCAGCGGACTGTCGCTGGCCAGGGCGATGCCGTACTGCTGCTGCCAGAAGACCGGCCCCACCACGTGCACATGCCCGCGACCGGTGTGCGAGGCGTGGTGCTGCAGGACCGGCGCGTCGTAGACCACCGCGTCGACCTCGCCCGCCTCGAGCGCGTCGATGGCCGGCTCGATCGCCGGCAGCTCGACCGCCCGGATGCCCATGCGGTCGAGGTACTCGGCGGCCGGGGTACGCTGCACCGTGGCCACGCGCTTGCCGAAGAGGTCGTCCGGGCCCTCGATCACGCCCTGCAGCTCGCTGACGGTGAACGACGAGGCGACGCTCGCGGTGAAGTAGGCGAACACGAAGTAGCCGGCGAACATCCACAGCAGCGCGAACGCCTTGCCGAGCGACCGGCGCGGCGTCTTGTCGCCGTAGCCGACGGTGGTCACGGTGACCGCCGCCCACCAGAACGCCTCGCCCACGCCACGCATGTATCCGCGCGGGAACTGCGGGTTGTGCGCGCGCTCGAAGAGCCAGACCGCGTGCGCCGACACCAGGAGCATGAGCAGGAACAGGCCCGTGACGTAGAGCAGCTGCCTGGAGACCACGATCGACCGCACGCGCGCGAGCAGGCTCGCCAGCAGCGACGGGTCGGGGTCGCGGACGAGGATCTGCAGGCCCGACTCGAAGTAGGCATGCGAGAAGTCGAGGTCCACCTCGCGGTCGGAGGTGATGCCGATGCCGGCGGCCGCGGCGTCGGCGGCGCCCCGCTCGACGTCGTCGAGCAGCTTGGCGAGGCTGTTCACGCCGTAGAGCTCGAACTCCAGGCCCAGCTCGCGGGCGATCTCTTCCCACAGCTCGATGCTGAAGCCCGAGTAGGTGCGGTCGTGGTAGGTGACGAACGGCTCGACGCGCTGGGTCGCCACGCGGATCGCGTCGGACCGGAGCCGGTCCTCCGGACGGGTGTACGGCAGCATCGCGGGCGATCGCACGCCGGGGTCGTCCTGCAGGGCGCGGGCCGTGTGCAGCCAGTCGTCGACCGTGTCCTGATTGCGGTCGATCCACTCGCGCGCGTGCCGCCGGAAGTCCGCCGGATCGTCCTCGCCGCGCATCATCCGGCTGTTCTGCCGATGGATGTCGGCGATGGGGATCTCGACGCGTTCGAGCAGCGCGGCGATGGCCGGGTTGGCGTCCAGGAACGGCCGGTGGGCCACGATGCGGATGTCGTTGGGCGGCCAGCCCAGGCGCAGCGGCCGGTCGGCCCCGGGCACGTCGTCGATGGCGGGCGCCGGCTCGAGGCCGGTGCCGGTGATGGGCGGCACCTCGAGCCATACCACGTGCCGGCCGGGCACCAGCCGGCCGACCGTCCAGTTGGGGGTCCAGGTGTAGAACAGGAGCGGTTCGCCACGGCCGAAGCGGTCGGCCACCTCGGCCATCATCGGCGAGTAGTCGCCCTGGATCTGCTCGACCGTCCCGCGCAGGTCGAGCGCGGTCAGGTGCCGGTCGATGGACGCGGCGCAGGCCCAGCCGTCGTTGCAGCCGATGAGGTCGGCGCGCCCGTCGCCATCGCGATCGAACAGGCGGGCCAGCTCGGGGTCGCGCAGGTCGTCGAGGCTGTCGATGCCGTGGCGCTCGGCGGTGGCGCGATCGACGAGGTAGCCCTCGAGCGCGCCGCCGCGCACGGCGAATCCCACGCGGGCGACGGCGTCGCGATCGGCGACGCCCTCGAGGTACTGCTCGTGCAGGGGGAACCAGCCGTTGGCCCACAGGTCGACCTCGCCCCGGGCCACCGCGGCGTAGAACCCGTCGTTCTCCATCGTGGTCGGACCGTCGACCAGGTAGCCGAGCCGCTCGAGCAGCGTGCGCACGACCTCGGCCTGGAACCAGCCGGTGTCCCAGGTGGCGCGGGCCAGGCGCACGGAACCGCTGCCGCGCGCGGCGACCGGCGTGGCGAGCGCCAGGACGATGACGACCAGCGCGACGGCGATCCGGCGGCGGTGCGGCCTGGACTCCTGCGGGTGGCTCCGGACCATGGACCCGATCAGCTCCTTCACGCGGCGAGGTGAGTGGGGTTCGCCCGGGCTCGGGCGGCGGGTCGGATGCAGCGGCGACCCTACCAGATCGACCCCGGACTGGCCACCCGGACTTCGGCGACCGGTCGCGAGTTGCCCGCGCGGCGGTCGGTGCCGTATGATGATCCTCCGTTCTCACCCCGGCTGCGCGAAGGGACCGCCGATGCCTCGCCACCACCTCGTCCGGCTGGTCCTCGTCACGGCCGTCCTCGCCGCCGGATGCGCGATGGCCGACGACGCCCCGCCGACGTACCTCCAGGCCCACGTGGGATTCACCGGGTTCCTCGACAGAGACCTCGACGCCACCTACGGCGTGATGCCCGTGGGCGAGCTGGGCCTGAGCTGGCCGGCCGGCACGCGCACGCGCCTGGCCCTGAGCCTGGCCTACGCCGGTGGCGACGGCGA
>WJIQ01000406.1 GCA_014730255.1 bacterium
ACCCGCGCGTAACGCGGGTCGGCCTGGATGTACTTCGCGCCCAGATCGAGGGCGGTCACGAACCCGGCGCAGGCGGTGTTGAGGTCGAAGGTGCCGCAGCCGGTGGCGCCCAGGCGGTGCTGCACCTCCGACGCGGTGGACGGCGAGATCCACTCCGGCGTGTCCGTGGCCACGACGAGGAGGTCGAGATCGGCCGGCGCGACCCCCGCCCGCTCGAGGATCGTGCGCGCCGCCCGCTCGACCAGGTCGGCGGTGCTCTCGTCGTCCTCGCACCAGCGCCGCTCGCGGATGGTGAGCTTCTCGCGCAGCCAGGAGTCGACGTCCTTGCCGAGGACCTCGTTGAAGAACGAGTTCGGCACGACCCGGTCGGGGACGGCCATGCCGGTCGCGAGGATCGCGGCGTTCCTTGCCATCGTGCGCCTCCTAGAGCGTGAGCCCGCCGTCGACCGACAGCACCGCGCCGTTGACGAACGACGCCGCGTCCGAGGCCAGGAAGAGGTAGGCCTCGGCGATCTCGTCGGGCTCGCCCAGCCGCTGCATCGGGGCCTTCTCGGCCATCATCGTGCGCACCTTCTCGGGCATGGCCTGGACCATCTCGGTGGCGATGAAGCCGGGGGCGACCGCATTGACGCGCACGCCCTTGCGGCCGAGCTCCCGCGCCCAGACCCTCGTCATGCCGATCACGCCGCTCTTGGTCGCCACGTAGTTGGTCTGGCCGAAGTTGCCGTACAGGGCGACCACGCTGCTGGTGTTGATGATCACGCCGCGCCCCTCGGGCACCATGTGCCGGGCCGCCTCGCGGCCGCAGTGGAAGACGCCCTTGAGGTTGACGTCGACCACCTGCTCGAACTGCGCGTCCTCCATCTTCAGGAGGGTGGCGTCGCGCGTGATCCCCGCGTTGTTGATCAGCACGTCGATGCGGCCGTGGGCGTCGACGACGGCCTGCATCGCCCCGGTGACCTCGCCCTCGTCGGCGACGTCCACGTGCCGATATGTGGCCCCCGCCAGCTCGTGGGCCAGCGCCGCGCCGGCCTCGTCGGCCACGTCCCAGATGTCGACCACCGCGCCGGCGGCGGCGAACCTGCGCACGGCGGCGGCGCCCAGTCCGGCGGCCCCGCCGGTGATGATCACGACCCTGTCCTGCATGCTGCTCATGAGGCGTCCTCGCATTCGTTCACGGGCGCGCCGGACGCCAGGCGGCGACGGCGGCGCTCCCATTCCAGCTTGAAGGCTTCCTGGAACTCGAGCATGAGCTCGTAGAAGCAGGTCATCTCCTCGACCCGGCTGCGGAAGTACCCCGGCGCGTCGGCGCCGGGGGCGTCCATGGCCTGCTGGTACTTGTGGGCCAGGGCGAGGTTCTTGGCCTGCTTGGCGGCGTGGTTGGCGTACGCCTGGCCGAAGATGTCCGCGGTCGCGGCGTAGTGGTCACGTCGGCTGCCGTGCACCGGCACGCGGGCGATGAGATCGTGGTCGGCGAGGCGGCGGGTGATCTGGCTGACCGGTCCCTTGCTCACGCCGAGCTTCTCGGTGATCGCGGTCAGGCTCTGCGGCTCCTCCTCGCAGAGCAGGAGCCCGACGATCTGCCCCATCAGCCGCGAGAGGCCGAAGACCTGGTAGCTCTCGCCGAAGTCCTGGACGAACGCCTGCTGGGTCGGGGTCAGGGGCATCGGATCGCTCCCGCGGCCACGTCGTTTGAAACGTTTCAAACGTATCAAACCATATCGCGAGCGATCTGTAAAGACAAATCGACATCACTCGTGCAACCTCGCCGGGCGGGGAACGTTTCCATGCATGCCACCCCGGACCGGAGGACTCCCGCCCATGCGTCGTCTCGCCACCCTCGCCCTCCTGCTCGCCGCCGCGACCACCAGCGCGGTCGCCGGCGGACTCGGCATCCCGACGTCCCGCGCCGGACTCGGCCTCGGCAACCTGACCGAGTTCACCGGTATCCGGCTGAACCTGAGGGATCGCGACGTCGAGCGCGTCACGGGCCTGAACGTGACCCTCTGGTGGTCCGACTCCGAGAACCACCACACGTACCGCACCGCGCGGTACGAGGGTCTGAGCCTGAACCTCGTCGGCACCGCCGGCGACCGTTACGGCGGGATCCACGTGGCCGGCGGCGGACTCGCCGTCGACTCGAGCGCGAACGGGATCTTCGTCAACGGGATCGGCATGGGCGGCGGCGACGTCTCCGGCCTCATGGTCGCCGGGATCGGCGCCGGGGTCTCGCGCCTCGAGGGCATCGCCGTGGCCGGCATCGGCATCGGCGCCCATGACGTCACCGGCATCACAGTCGCCGGACTCGGCGTCGGCGCCCACGACGTCACCGGCATCACCGTCGCCGGACTCGGCGTCGGCGCCCACGACGTCACCGGCATCACAGTCGCCGGACTCGGCGTCGGCGCCCACCGCATGCGAGGGCTGCTCGTGGCCGGCCTCGGCGCCGGCACGCACGACCTGGAGGGGATCGCGGCCGCCCTGCTGGGCTTCGGCGCCCACGACGTGCGCGGCGTGACCGTCGGCGGCCTGGGGCTCGGCGCCCACGACGTCACCGGCCTCGCCGTCGGCGGCATCGGCGTCGGCTGCCACCGGTTGCAGGGGGTCGCCCTGGCCGGCGGCGTGCGCACCCACGCGACCGACGGGTTCGGCGCGGGGATCGTCTACCACCGCACCGAACGTCTTTACGGCGTCAGCACCGGGATCTACAATCGCGCCGACGAGGCCCATGGCCTGATGATCGGCCTCTTCAATCGCGCCCACGTGCTGCACGGGGTCCAGATCGGCCTGCTCAACCACGTGGCCTCCGGACCGGTGGCTGCGCGCTGGCTCCCCCTGGTGAACGCCCGCTTCTGACGCCACCGTGGCGTCGACCGGAGACGCCATGCCCGCCGTCATCCTGAGCGTCCGCGACCTCGCCGCCCGCGCCGGCGACCGTGTGCTCTTCCTCGGCCTCGACCTCGACCTCCGTGGCGGCGAGGTGGTCGCCGTGCGGGGGCCGAGCGGCAGCGGCAAGACCACCCTGCTGCGGACGCTGAGCCTGCTGCAGGATCCCGCCGCGGGCACCATCACGCTCGGCGACGGCGATGCCGCCACGCTCGGCTGGTCGGCGTGGCGTCGCCGGGTCTGCCTGGTGCCCCAGCTGCCGGTGATGCTGACCGGTTCGGTGGCCGACGAGGTCCGCCATGCGCTCGGCTACCGCGCGAGTCGCGACCTTCCGTCGCGCGATCCGGGACGCGGCCGTCGCCTGCTCGACGAGCTGCGCCTGGCCGACATCGCCGACGACCACCCGCCCGACGAGCTCTCCGTCGGCCAGAGGCAGCGGCTCGCCCTGGTGCGCGCCCTGCTCCTGGACCCGGACGTCCTGCTCCTGGACGAGCCCACCAGCGCGCTCGATCCGGACGCGGCCGAGGCGCTGCGCGAGGTCGTCCGCCGGGAGGTCTCGAGCCGAGCGGCCGCCGTCCTGCTGGTCACCCACGACTCGGGCCGGGCGATGCGCTGGTGCGACCGCGTGGTCGACCTCGCCGACCTCGCCGGGGCAGGCCGATCATGAGCGCGACCATCGACCTCGAGCTCCTGGACCTCGTCCTGGCCACGGCCCTGGTCCTGGTCGCCGGCGCGGTGAGCCTCGCCCTGGGCCTGGGCCTCGGCCGGCGCCTGGCCCTGGCGTCGGTGCGCACGGTCGTCCAGCTGGTCCTCGTCGGGTACGTGCTGACCTACGTGTTCGCCCAGCGCACGCTCCTGGTGGTGATGGCCATGGCCGCGGTGATGATCGTGGCGGCGGCGCGCGCGGCGATCCGGCGGCCATCGCGCACGTACCGGACCGCCTTCGGGCACGCCTTCGCCACCCTGCTGCTGACCAGCCTGGTGATCACCGTCACGGTGACCGCCGTGATCATCGGCACCGACCCGTGGTACAGTCCCCGCTACTTCGTCCCGCTGCTCGGCATGGTGCTCGGCAACAGCCTGACCGGCGTCTCGCTGGGACTCGATACCCTGCTCGCGCGCCTGTCCGAGCAGAAGGACCGGGTCGAGCTCGAGCTCGCGCTCGGCGCCAGCGCCTTCGAGGCCGCGCGGCCGCACGTGCGCGAGGCCGTGCGCCGGGGCATGATCCCGATCATCAACAGCATGATGGTCGTGGGCCTGGTCTCGATCCCCGGCATGATGACCGGACAGATCCTCGCCGGCGCCGATCCGCTGATGGCCGTGAAGTACCAGATCGTGATCATGTTCATGGTGGCCGCGTCGACGAGCCTGGGCTGCATCGGCGTCGTCCTGCTGGCCGTCCGCCGCCTGTTCAACGCGCGCCACCAGCTCGACCTCGCGCCGCTTCGCCGCCAGGAGGACGCATGACCGACCTCGCCGCCACCCACCGCCGCCTGGTCGACCTCGGCCTGCGACGCGCCACGCTGCTCGTCGATCCGGCCCGGGCCCGGGCCAACATCGCCCGCTTCGCCGACCGCGCGCGGAACTCCGGCGTCACGCTGCGCCCCCACTTCAAGACCCATCAGTCGGCCGACGTCGCCACGTGGTTCACCGAGGCGAACGTCGCCTGCGCGACGGTCAGCAGCCTCGGCCAGGCCGCGTACTTCGCCGACCACGGCTGGCGCGACCTCACCCTCGCGATCGGCCTGAACCCCCGCGAACTGCCCGAGGTGGCCGCTCTGGCCCGGCGCGTCGCGCTGGGCGTGACCGTCGACCATCTTGGCCAGGTGGCCTCGCTCGCCGAGGCCGCCGCGCCGGTCGGCGTATGGGTCGAGGTCGACACCGGTGCCGGCCGCGCGGGCGTCGACGCTTCCGACCCCGGATCGGCCGCCGCCCTGCTGCGCGCCATCGAGCGCGCCCCGACCCTCGCCTACCGGGGCCTGTTGACCCATGCCGGCCACAGCTACGGCGCACGTCCGCACGAGGCGGCGACGATCCACCAGGCGAGCTGCGCCGCCCTCGCCGGACTGCGCGAGCACCTGCGCGCCGCCGGCCTGCCGGGCGGCCTGCTCTCGGCCGGCGACACCCCCGGGTTCGCGGCCGTCGAGTCGTGGACCGGTCTGGACGAGGCCCGTCCAGGCAACTTCGTCTTCCATGACCTGATGCAGCTCGCCAGCGGCGTCTGCAGCGAGCGCGATCTCGCCTGCGCGGTGGCCGCGCCGGTGATCGGCGTCTATCCGGATCAGCGGCGCGTGGTCGTGCACGCCGGCGCCGTCCACCTCAGCAAGGACGCGCTGCAGAGGCCCGAGGGCCCGATGTACGGCCGGCTGCTGACCATGAACGCCACCGGCTTCGACCGGCTGGCCGACGAGGGCGTGCTCGTCTCGCTCTCCCAGGAGCACGGCACGGTGGCACTGGCGTCGGAGGGCACGACGCGGGCGTACGAACCGGGCGACCTGGTGCTGATCGCACCGGTCCATTCTTGCCTGACGTGTGAGCAGTTCGGTAGCTATCTCACCGTGGCCGGCGAGCGCCTCGCGCGCTACGTGTCGGCGTCGTCATCGCGCCCGGATTCGGCCTCGCGCGCCTCGGGGGGCAGGACGAACGAGGTCTGACAGTAGGGGCAGTGCTGCTGGACCTCCGGACCCTGGTCGTGGACGATCACGTGCGCGCGGCATACGGGGCATCGCACCTTGCGAACCATGTCGAATCACCCGAAAGTGTCCAGGCTTCCCGGGCCGTGTCGTCCGCCGAACAAGGGCGGCGCGGGGTCCCGGGGCGGCTGGATCGGTGATGTCCTCGCGCGGGATCATCATGGCAGAAGCGGACCACTTTGACCAGGAGTTCCTCATGCGCTGTCACGAAGTCGACTACGAGATCCTCGGCAACGACATGCAGATCGTCGAGATCGAGCTGGATCCGGGCGAGACGGTGATCGCCGAGGCGGGCGCGCTCAACTACATGCACGACGGCATCACCTTCGAGGCACGCATGGGCGACGGATCGTCGGCCGACGACGGCCTGATGGGCAAGCTGCTCTCGGTCGGCAAGCGCGTGCTCACGGGCGAGTCCATCTTCATGACCCACTTCACCAACCAGGGCCAGGGCAAGCAGCGCGTCGCCTTCGCCGCGCCTTACCCCGGCCAGATCGTCGCGCTGGAGATGGCCGAGCTGGGCGGCTCGTTCATCTGCCAGAAGGACGCGTTCCTGGCCGCGGCGCTGGGCACCAGGGTCTCGATCACGCTGCAGAAGCGGCTGGGAACCGGCTTCTTCGGCGGCGAGGGCTTCATCCTGCAGAAGCTCGAGGGCGACGGCCGGGCGTTCGTGCACGCCGGCGGCACGGTGGTCAAGAAGCAGCTCCAGGGCGACATGCTGCGGGTGGACACCGGCTGCCTCGTGGGCTTCACCGAGGGGCTCGATTACGACATCCAGCGGGCGGGCAACCTCAAGAGCATGATCTTCGGCGGCGAGGGTCTGTTCCTGGCCACGCTGCGCGGCCACGGCACGGTCTACCTGCAGAGCCTGCCGTTCTCGCGCATGGCCGATCGCATCATCGCCCACGCGCCCAGCTCGGGCGGCAAGAGCCAGGGCGAGGGCTCGGTCCTCGGCGGCCTCGGACGCATGCTCGACGGCAGCTAGCCGCGGCGCACGACAGCTCCAGGAGACGGCGCGGCCCGGGTGGTTCCCGGGCCGCGTTTGTGATACGGTGGCCTCGATAAGCCAGCGGTCGATTCCGGCAAGGAGGGTCCCATGATCCTGGTGCAGTCCTTCCGCCCCGACCTGAACCTGGTCTACACCCGCTTCGGTCCCGAGCTGAGCCTGGAGACGGCGCGTCG
>WJIQ01000089.1 GCA_014730255.1 bacterium
CGTAGCAGGTTCGCGCGCGCTCGAGGTCGCCGCGCTCGAGGTACGCCTCGCCGAGGCTGTCGTGCGGGTTGGCGAACCGGTCGTACACCTCGGCGTTGAGCGCGAGGACGGCGATCGCCTCGTCCAACCGGCCGTCACGGAGCAGGGCGTAGCCGAGGTCGTTCATCTCCGACTCGGTGAAGAGGAAACGCCCGGGATCCTCGGTGCTCAACCGGCGGGCCTCCGTGACCGCCGCCATGATCTCGTCCGCCTCGATCAGCGAGGCAAGCGGCGGCGCGATGTCGGGCAGGCCACCGGCCTCGCGGATCTCTCCCATCAGGCGGCGGAACTCGCCGCCGCCGACCCGGTCGCCCATCACCGTCCACACCGCCCGCTCGCTCGCGTCATCGCCGCGCAGCACGCCGACGACGACCACCAGACCCCGCCGGCGATCGATCCGTAACCGCTGGCCGCCGGACCCTCGCATCTCGATCTCGCCCGATGCGGGGATTCGCCAGCCATCGCCGTGGTAGAGGGGGAAGGCCCCGCCGCCGTCGGCCTCGCGGGGGGTCGTGCTCGCGGCCAGCCATTCCGCAGGGACGACCGCCGCCCCCTGCCAGGTCCCACCGTCGAGCACGGCCTGCCCGAGGCGCGCGAGATCGCGCGCCGACAGCGGGATCGAGAACTCCGGCGGGCCGTCCGCGGGGGCGTCGTCGCGGGTGACCCGATCGGGCCGGAAGTCGGTCCACCCGAGCGGTTCGGCCAGCCAGTCGTCGATCAGCGCACCGAGGTCGCGCCCGGTGCGTCGCTCGAGCTCGACGGCGACCGAATCGGCGCGCCGCGGGTCGCCGCCCAGCCGTGGCGACGGGGTCCCGGTCGGCAACACCCCGCGTTCGCGGGCGATCCCGAACAGGAGACTGATCAGGGTGGTCCGGCCGGGGTCCCAGTCGACGGCGAGGTCGGTGCGCCCCCACTCGGCCGCGAGACGGCCGTCGTGCAGGATGACGACCGCCCCGGCGCCGCGTGCGGCCGCCAGCTCGCGGACCTCGTCGAGGGCCTCCGTGTCCCAGTCCGTGGCGGGCTGGAACGCCGACGAGAGCGATGGGCCGGATCGAGCAGAGTCCTCGCCGAGCGCGCCCTGCGTGTCGGCGACGTAGAGCAGACCCTTGAACAGGAACAGCATCGCCGCGAGGCCGGCGAGGCCGGCGACCAGGTACAGGAGATGACGCAGCATCAGTGGATCCGTTCGCCGCCGGGGTCCGGGTTCGTCGTGAACTCCTGGCTCTCGCCGGACATACGATGCAGACGCCGCGTTGTTCTCGCCATCGGCCGCGTGGCGGACGCCGGACCCCTCGGTACCATGTAGGGCATCATCCGGAACCGGACGACCACGAACCCCAGGAGTCCCCGATGATCCGAGCCTACGCAGTCCAGGAGGCCGGCGACGAGCTGGCTCCCTTCGAGTACGACCCCGGACCGCTCGCGCCCGACGCGGTCGAGATCGATGTCGAGGCCTGTGGCGTGTGCCACAGCGACCTCTCGCTGATCAACAACGACTGGGGCGTGACCGCCTACCCGCTCGTACCTGGCCACGAGGTGATCGGCAAGGTCGCCCAGGTCGGCGACCACGTGACCACGCTGAAGGTCGGCGACCCCGTCGGGCTCGGCTGGTTCTCCGGCAGCTGCATGTCCTGCGAGCAGTGCCTGAGCGGCAACCACAACCTCTGCCCGGCCAACGAGTCGACCATCATCGGCCGCCACGGCGGCTTCGCCGACAAGGTCCGCTGCCAGGCGACGTGGGCGGTGCCCTTGCCCGACGGGGTGGACGCGAGGAAGGCCGGCCCGCTGTTCTGCGGCGGCATCACGGTCTTCAATCCCATCGTCCAGTTCGACGTCGCGCCCACCGACCGTGTCGGCGTGATCGGCATCGGCGGCCTCGGTCACTTCGCCCTGCAGTTCCTGAACAAGTGGGGCTGCGAGGTGACCGCGTTCACCTCGACCGGCGCCAAGGCCGACCAGGCGCGGGCGATGGGCGCGCACCGGGTCGTCGACTCCCGCGACGACGACGCGCTCGACGCCGTGGCCGGCACGTACGACTTCATCATCTCGACGGTGAACGTCGATCTGGCCTGGGACAAGTACCTGGCCGCGCTCCGGCCCATGGGCCGCCTGCACACCGTCGGGGTGGTCCCGCAGCCGATCCCCGCGCCCGCGTTCGGCCTGATCGCCGGCCAGAAGAGCATCTCCGGCACACCGCTCGGTGCGCCGGCCACCATCGGCAAGATGCTCGAGTTCTGCGCACGCCACGGCATCGAGGCGATCACCGAGCACTTCCCCATGAGCCAGGTGAACGAGGCCCTCGCCCACCTGCACGAGGGCAAGGCGCGGTACCGGGTGGTGCTGGAGAACGACTTCTAGGCCAGTCCCGCCGCACTCTCGCCCGGCTCCGTCGCGCGCGGGGCCGGGCGTCCATT
Source organism: bacterium (assembly GCA_014730255.1). Lineage (GTDB taxonomy): Bacteria > Krumholzibacteriota > Krumholzibacteriia > LZORAL124-64-63 > LZORAL124-64-63 > Glo-17. Next base: position 2,454 of record WJIQ01000089.1, read on the forward strand.
TGACATCGTCGTTTCAATCGTGGCATGATCGCGGCCCCGTTCGAAGGAGGTCCGCCATGTCCGGCCGGCTCGCCCACTCCTCGATCGTCGCCGTCATCCTCGGTCTCCTGGTCCCTCGCCTGGCCACCGGCTGGGGCGAGGACGGCGGTGCGATCTGTCAGGTCGTCCATTCCCAGATCAACCCCGAGATCGTCGCCGACGGGCACGGTGGAGCCATCGTCGCCTGGGAGGACCGTCGCGACGGCGATCTCGACGTCTACGCGCAGCGCGTGAACGCCAGCGGCCATACGCTCTGGCTCGACGACGGGATCCCCGTCTGCACGATCGACGCCGACCAGGAGGCCATCGCGCTGGTGGCCGATCAGACGGGCGGCGTCTTCCTCGCCTGGTGCGACTGGCGAGGCCCCGATCTCGACATCTACGCGCAGCGCCTCAGCAGCGCCGGCGAACCGATGTGGACCGACCACGGGATCCTGGTCTGCGGCGCGGACTATTCCCAGACCAACCCGGTCATGGTGTCCGACGGCAGCGGTGGCGTGATCATCGCCTGGACCGACCATCGCGGGATCGCGGACGAGCAGAGCACCGACATCTACGTGCAGCGGCTGAACGCCGGGGGAGATCCGCTCTGGACCCTCGATGGGCTCGCGGTGGCCGCGCTCGAGGGCGCCCAGGACTTCCCCGCCATGATCGCCGACGGCGGCGGGGGCGCATACCTCGCCTGGGAGGACAGCCGCAACCACGAGTTCGGCGGCGACA
>WJIQ01000407.1 GCA_014730255.1 bacterium
GCGGCCGGCCGCCACGCCGAGGCCGACACCCTGCATCGCGAGGCCATCGAGCTGACCGGCGAGATCTACGGCGAGCAGCGTCCGGATCAGGTCCGCGCCCGGGGGCGGTACTACGACAATCTCCGGAGGCGAGAGATGTGGGCCGAGGCCGAGCGCCAGGCCCGGGCCATCGTGGCGTGGCGCGAGGCGCAGCTGCCGGAGGACGACCCGCAGCGAGCCACGGGCGTGGCGTACCTGGCCGAGTCCTGGGCCAACCTGGGCCGGATGGCCGAGGCCGACAGTGTGCTCGCCATCGCCGAGGCGGCGCTGTCCGGGTCCGACGGTCTGCCCGCCGCCGAGCGGCAGCGCGTCGAGCGTGCGCGGGCGATGCTCGGCGGGGACACGCGCTGACCGGGACGGCGACCCGCAGCTGGCCTGACCGGGCCCCCTACTCGAACTGGATGTCGTCGAGGTAGAAGGAGATGGCGCGCCCCTGGCCGGCCGCCGTCCACACGAAGGGCGTCTTCACGCGTGACAGGTCCTCGCCGTCGAGATCGATGGTGTAGCGTTTCCACTCGCGGTCGAGCCGGAGGCCCTCCTTCTTCACGTGCACGGTGTCGTGGTACGGCTTGCCCGAGGTGATCAGGCCGACCCCGACGTCCAGGCGCTCGTCGCCCTCGGCGCCGCGGGCCCAGAACGTGAGCCGCCGCGCGCCGGTCAGGTCGAAGCCCCCCGGCTCGTCGCCCCAGTCGTTGGCCGGATGCTGCCAGGCGACGCCGGCCCAGACGCCCGGATGCTCGTAGGTGAACCGCAGGCACGTGGCGCCGCTGCGAGGCGCGTCGGTCGCGCGCGGACCCATGGTGATGTCGCCGTGGTTGCCCATCCAGCCCGACGGCACCCACGGCGAGGGCAAGGCGTCGGCGTACACCGCCACGGGCATCTCGTAGCGCACGTGTCTCGCCGGGCCCTCGACCTCGAGCGGCACGTTGGCCGTGGCGCCGCCCCCGTGGCCGTCGCTGGCGGTCATGTAGAGCCGATAGACGCCGCCCGCGGGCATGGCCAGGGTCGCGCCCGTAACCGAAGCCTCGACGACGATGTCCGCCAGCGCGAAGGGCGCGGCCTGCCAGTCGCCACCGACCACCTGCTCGTCGACCTCGTGGCGCACGGTCCAGTCCACCGTGACGTTCGCTCCCTCGGGATCGACGATCTCGAGGTCGACCCGCACGGTGTCGCCCACCGCCACGACGTCCGGCCCCTGCAGCGCGAACGTGCGGATCTCCGGGCAGCGGTCGGCCGGGGCCCGGCCGCTCCACATCTCGGTCATGACGTCGACGGACGCCAGCTTGTCGCCGTTCGGCAGGAACATGCCGAACCAGGTGGCGGTGGCCTCCATCTTGAAGCCCCAGTTGAAGACGAAGCTGCCGAGGCAGAGATCGGGCGCCTCGAGCACGCCGCGCTGGTACGCCTCGCGGTACACCGCGGCCTTATCCGTGCTGGTCAGCTCGGGCGGAGCGCCGAAACCGGTCAGCGGGATCTCCCAGGTCCCGGGCGGACCGAACTCGGTGATGATGTACGGCCGGGTGCCGCCGGCCGCGCGGTACCGCTCGGGGATCGACGCCACGCCGCCGTAGGAATTGATGCCCATGATGTCGATGTCCGGACAGAGGCGGTGCACGGCCTCCACGCGCCGCCCGCCGATCTCGGCCGTCACGGTCATGGTCGGATGATGCGGATCGAGGTCCTCGATCATCGCGGCCACGGCCTGCACGTGCGACCACACCGCCGCGTCGTCGCCGTCGGCGAAGCCCTCCATCTCGTTGCCCACCCCCCAGGCCAGCAGCGCCGGGTGGTCCCGGTGGGCCAGCACGTCACGACGAACCCGCGCGAGCTGCTCGGCCACCTGGTCGACGTCCTGGTAGTCGAACCCGTGCCGCTCATGTCCGAGCCAGTGACCGACGATCACCGCCAGGCCGAGGTCGTGGGCCTCGTCGAGCAGTCGCCCGGTGTCCGGCCCCACGCCCCACGTGCGGATCGTGTTCCCGCCGGCGGCGGCGAGCACGTCCCTGGGGCCGTCGCCACCGGCGCCCCGGATGAAAAAGGGTTCGCCGTCGCGCAGGAGCTGCCAGCGACCGTCGGCATCCTGCACCACCTCGACGGGAACCGGCGCGGCGACCGCGACCGACCCGATGACGGCCAGACCGACCAGGCCGATCAGGAGACCCGCGCCCACGATACGATGATTCACCGCGACACCTCCGTGTCCGTTCGCTGGAGAGGACGAGACGGGCCCCGGCGCTGGCCAGGGCCCATCCTACATACGTCGTTCCGCTCCCCCACCGGCATCAGGTCACTTCAGGAGCACCATGCTCCGCGCGGTCTGGCCCGACGGGGTCGTCAGGACGTAGCGGTAGTGGCCCGACGGCGCGGCGTTGCCGCGATCGGTCCGGCCGTCCCAGGTCACCGCGTGCTCGCCCGCCGGCAGGTCGGCCCGCACGAGGCTGGACACCAGGCGGCCGGCCACGTCGTAGACCGCGAGCTCGACCGGCATGGCCCGGTCGAGGGCGAACTCGATACGGGTCTGCGGGTTGAACGGGTTCGGGAAGTTCTGGCGCAGCGCAGCGTCGGCCAGGGTCGAGGCATCGGGGACGCTGACGTCCTCGTCCTCGCGCAGCACCACGTTGTCGTAGATGATCGACGACGGGTCGAAGTTCGTGGCCGTGTTCGAGAAGCCGATCTGGAACAGCTGGCCCACGAGGCCCGCATCGATGGTCAGGCTCAGGGTGTAGCCGCCCCAGTCGCCCGGGATGTCGGTCATGTCCGCGGTAACGAAGTTGGTCACCGAGAACCCGGCGTCCGGGTCGAGGGTCTTGATGAACGCCAGGGCCGTGGTCGGCGGGGTCACGCCGCCGACGGAGGGCATCTTGGCCTGGAACTCGAAGATCCAGGTCTTGCCCACGTCATCGGGACCGACGGTCTGCTCCTGATAGACGTTGGCCTCGATGAGGTCGCCGGCCGAATGGGCATCGGTGTTCTCGTAGTCGCTGAACACGGACAGCTGCTGGGCGCCCTGCTCGGCGCCGCCCTGGCCGGAGACGATGGTGCTGAAGGCCGGCGCGGCCGGGTTGTTCGGGGCCGGGAAGGGCCCGTAGTCGTAGAGGAAGCCGCCACCGTCGCCGGAGAACACGGTCGCGAAGGCCAGCCAGCCGTCGTCGCCCAGGGCGTCCGGATCGGAGATGTCCAGCGTCTCGAAGTCCTGGCTGTAGGCGGCGATGCCCCCGGGCGTGCCGCCGCCGTCGGTGCTCAGGTCGACGTTGTCGTAGATGATCGACGAGGGGTCGTAGTTGGTCGCCGTGCTGACGAACCCGACCTGGAAGAGCTGGCCCACCAGCCCGGCGTCGATGGTCAGCTCCAGCGCGTAGCCGCCCCACGCCGTGCCGATGGACGACATGTCCTCGTCGACGAGGTTGGTGACCGAGAAGCCGGCGTCCGGATCGAGCGTCTTGATGAACGCCGCGGCCGTGGACGGGGGCTCGAGGGCGCCCAGCTTGGCCTGGAAGGCGAAGGTGCAGACCTTGCCCACGTCGGACGCCTCGATGGTGAACTCCTTGTAGACGTTGGCCTCGATGAGGTCGCCGGACGTGTGCGCGTCGGCGTTCTCGTAGTCGCTGAAGACCGAGAGCTGCTGGGCGCCCTGCTCGGCGCCGCCCTCGCCGGCGACGATGTTGCTGAACGCCGGCGCCGCCGGGTTGTTCGGCGCCGGGAACGGCCCGTAGCCGTAGAGGAAGTTGCCGCTGCCAGCCTCGAACACGCTGGCGTAGACCAGCCAGCCGTCGTTGCCCAGGGCGTCCGGATCGGAGATGTCCAGGGCCTCGAAGTCCTGGGTGAACTCCGGGATCGCGGCGAACGCGGAGGCGGAGACCAGGCAGATCAGCGCCGCGATCGCGATGCGTGCATTCACTCGAGATTTCATCGCTCGTTTCCTCTCAGGCCGGCGTCTGGTCGCCATCGACGCCCGGGGCCGGAACGTCGGCGCGAGGACGCCGCCTCGCTGGGACGGGACCGCGATCCCGTCGGGACTCCCCGCCAGCGAGGGATGCCACCCTCCTGGGCGGGCCTCGGTCGTCGCATCGGGCCTCGAGGCTCGCCGTCGACCGCGTGGGATTCCATGACTCGAACACGGTCCAGCTTACACTATGTTCGGACTCCGCACAAAGCTTTTTTTCGATACGGACGAGATTGTTGATGAGATCGACACCGGCGGTCGCCGTGATCGCCGATCTCCTCGCCACTCGCGTCCATTTGCCTGCTTGACACGATCCGCGAAACCGTGCACTATGTTCGGGTTCCGAACAAAGGCGCCGGCGACAGGTCTGACCGCGTCGGCCCCGACGGTCCCGGGACCCCGCTGGCGTCCCGATTCCGACCCCGATCCGTACCACCGCGTCAAGGAGGGTCCCGTGATTCCGACAGCAACCGACAACCGCCGTCTCTCCGCGCTGACGGCCATCGGCGCGACCGCGCTCGTGCTGTTCTCGATGCTGGGATCGGTCCCTCCCGCGGTGGCCGATGGGGCCGATCGCGTCGAGGAGGTCACCGTCGTCAAGGACGCCCGCGGCATGAAGCTGCAGGTCGACGGCCGCGACTTCATGGTCTTCGGCATGAACTGGGGCTACATGCCCATCGGCGAGAACTACTCGTACGACTTCTGGGGGCAGCCCGACGAGTTCATCGAGAGCGCGCTCGCCGTCGAGATGCAGCTCCTGAAGAACATGGGCGTCAACAGCATCCGGCAGTACGTCGGCATCCCGCCGCGCTGGGTCGAGTACATCTGGGAGAACTACGGCATCTACACCATCCTCAATCATCCCGTCGCGCGCTGGGGCGCGACCATCGACGGCGTCTGGGTGGGGGAGACCGACTACTCCGACCCGAAGCTGCGCGCGGTGGTCAAGGCCGAGGTCCGGGCCATGGTCGAGGAGTTCCGCGACACCCCCGGCGTGCTGATGTGGCTGCTGGGCAACGAGAACAACTACGGCCTGTCGTGGAGCTCGTTCGAGATCGAGGCCCTGCCCGAGGGCGAGCAGCAGGCCAGCCGCGCGCGGTACCTCTACTCGCTGATGGGCGAGTGCGTCGACCTGATCCACGAGCTCGACGACAAGCGCCCGGTGAGCATGGCCAACGGCGACATCCAGTACCTGGACATCATCGCCGAGGAGTGCGCGAACCTGGACATCTTCGGCAGCAACCAGTATCGCGGCATCTCGGTCGGCGACATGAACCAGCGCGTCAAGGACGCCATGGGCATCCCCCTGTGCTACACCGAGTTCGGCGCGGACGCCTTCAACGCCCGGACCATGCAGGAGGACCAGATCATGCAGGCCCGGTACCTCATCGGGCAGTGGCAGGAGATCTACGAGCGTTCCTACGGCAAGGGCCTGGTCGGCAACCACATCGGCGGCATGATCTTCCAGTGGGCCGACGGCTGGTGGAAGTTCCGCCAGGAGGAGCGCCTCGACATCCACGACACCAACGCGTCCTGGCCCAACGGCGCCTACGTGGAGGACTACGTCGAGGGCGAGAACAACATGAACGAGGAGTGGTGGGGCATCTGCGCCAAGGGTCCCACCGATGCCGAGGGATACTTCGAGGTCTACCCCCGCGCGGCCTATTACGCCCTGGCCCGGGCCTTCGAGCTCGACCCGTACGCGCCCGGCACCGACCTGGAGACGATCCGCTCGCACTTCGCCACCGTGACCCCCGCGGCGTCCATGCTCGAGGCCCGCGGCGACGAGGCCGCCCGCAAGACCGACGCCATGGACAAGGTGCGCGTCTCGGGCGTGCGCATGGAGTTCGAGACCTTCAGCACCGGCGGCACGGTCACCACGACGCCCGACAATCCGTTGCCGGGCGCGCAGACCGGGACCGACGGTCCGGTGCTCGACCAGGGATACCCCTCGTTCATGGGCTTCGACCACATGCAATCGTTCTACGTCGACGTCGAGGCCAAGCCCTCGGCCAACGTCATCGGCAACGTCTCGGTGAACATCCTGGGCAACGTGCCCGACAACCCGGTCGACGAGATCTTCTACGAGAACCGCGGCCGCAGCCGCACGCTCCTGACCGGCTGGTACGACGCCCCCACCGGCGTCTTCTACTCCGAGCCCTACACGTACGAGGGCTTCGACCGCGTCAAGATCCACCAGGCCTCGCTCAGCTGGGACGACAAGTGGTTCGAGCTGAACGCCTTCTACCGCACCGGCCACCTGCACTGGCAGTTCGAGGGCGACTTCTTCGGCCTGTACCGCAACGCCTACTACGGCGAGAACATCGACATCTACAACGGCATGGCCCCCGTGGGCGCCGAGGTCGCCTTCAAGAAGGACCTCAGCGGCCTGAAGGCGGCCTTCGGTCCGCAGCTCTGGTGGGGCGCCAACCCGGCCATCTTCCTGAAGTACCAGCGCGCGCTCGGCCGCTACGACTTCACCGGCATGTTCCAGGAGGACATCGCCGCCGGCGAGGGTTCGGTCACGTCGAGCGTCCAGCCCACCGAGGAGAACCGCAAGGCCTCGCTGCAGGCGACGACCCGCCGCGGCGACTGGACCTTCGAGGGTGGCGCGCTCTGGTCCGGCTCGACCAAGGTGGGCGACACCTTCAAGCTCTACGACCCGTCCGATCCCGACGTCCCGGTCAAGCAGGACGAGATCAAGGACGAGGACACCTGGGGCTTCAAGGGCAAGGTCACCCTGGAGAAGGGCCCCTTCCGCTGGTACGCCCAGGGCGCGTACATGGGGCTGGTGGCCGACGCCGGCCCCACCGAGACCATCACCTTCACCGGCTGGAAGCTGAAGGACTCGGGCTCCGGCAACCAGAAGAACGTGCTCTCGGGCTTCACCTACAACGTGGGCGACTGGCAGTTCGGCCCCAACTTCCTCTGGCAGGAGCCCATCGTCGGGCCGATCCCGGCCCGTCCCGCGGACCAGGACCCTTCCTCGCTGCTGGCTGGACGCAACCTGCTCTACAACGCGAACACCGGCAAGACCAACGATCCCTTCGCCGTGATCGACAACCGCGAGATGACCGCCTTCGAGGTGCTCTTCACCTATGATCCGCATCCGGCGACCTGGTTCTACGCGTGGGACAACGTCAAGCGCGAGGGCGCGCCGCTGGCCTTCAACGTGGGCTTCGTCTACAAGAACCTGCCGACGACCCGCGACGCGAAGGTCTTCTACGACACCGACGGCGTGACGCAGTTCGCCTTCCCCGGCGCGGCGCCCTCGCACGTCGAGTGGGAGGTGCACTCGCGCATCGCGGCCAAGCTGGGCAAGCAGACGCGCCTGATCGCCAACCTCTACGCCGGCGAGAGCGAGCCCAACGGGTGGATCTTCGCCGCCACGAACGTCGACACGCTCGACGGCTCCGCCGAGGCCGTCCGCGACCGCGCCCTGCAGACCCGGCTCAACCGCATCATCCACCGCTACGGCGCGGACGTCCGACTGGTGCACGATTCGTGGTCGCTGATGGGCATGATCAAGCTGAACGACTGGGGCGTGTTCGACTACCACCGCGACTGGAACTTCACCTACCCGCTGCAGCTGGTGGGCGACGTCTCCTGGTCGCTGGGCGAGCCGGAGTTCTTCGGCCTGCCGGACACGAAGCTGGGCGTGCGGTTCCTGTACCGCACCCTCGACCAGTTCTCCAACCGCTACCGGTTCCCCTACGGCCTGGACGAGGAGGACGGCGACCTCTACACCAGCTGGCGGACCCTGCAGCGGGAGATCGACTCCCAGGGCGACGGCTCGGAGTGGGAGCTGCGCACGTACATGCACCTGTCGATCTGATCAGACGACCGATCGATGCGGAAGGATGGCCGGCCCGGTGTTCACCGGGCCGGTTCACCGCACGAGCTGCAGCCGCTGCACCGCCGTCTGGCCGTCCGATCTCAGCCGCGCCAGATAGCTCCCCGACGGTAGCGCCCTGCCGCGCGCGTCGGTCCCCCGCCAAAAGACCTCGTGCCGGCCTGCACGGACCTGACCGTCGACCAGCACGTCGACGAGGCGGCCGTCGAGCGCGTAGATCGCCAGCTCGGCATGGCCGGCGCGGAGCAGCTCGAAACGCAGGACGGTGGTCGGGTTGAAGGGGTTCGGGGCCGGTGGCGAGAGCCGCAGCCCGGCGGCGGGCACCGGCGCGGCGGTCGTCGCGTCCCAGTCGGGCACCGGACCCATGCGCAGGGCCGGGTCGCCGAGCAATGCGAGCGCCATCGCGTTCCACCGCCAGACGGTGTTGAGCTCGAGCAGTTCCGGTTCCAGCATCCGGGCGTGATCGACCGCCGGACCGAGGCGCCGGGGCTCGCCGAGATAGAGCCGTTCCAGCAAGCGCTCGCAGCTGTCGAAGGCGACGCTCGGAAAGGACGCGACCGTCCAGCCGACGCAGCCGACGGCCCCGCCCTCGGGAACGGCGAGGGCGCTCCGGAAGAACGCCTCCGGTTCGAAGGACGCGTTCGCGGGCCCCCAGCCCGTCATGACGAAGTAGTCCGGCGCATTGCCCAGGTCGAGCAGATCGGTGCCGGAGAGCAGCTCGCTGCCGACGCTGATCTGGTCGAACCAGCCGTGGGTGATCGCCATCACCATGCCGAAGCGGCCACTGTCGAGCGCGGACAGCGCATGCGCGCGGTCGAGCGGCAGATCGTGAGGGTGGGTGCCGCTCTCGAACATGCGCGTGACCGTCGGTGGCGAGGGCGCCTGCATCATCCGGTCCTCGAGCTCGATGGCGAAGTCGGCGCCGTCGACGTGGATGGGGTCGCCCGGTTGCCAGGACGTCGGGAACAGCACCTCGGCCATCATCAGGAACTCGGCGATCTGCTGGGCGGCGCCGGCGTCCGCGGCGACCACGCCGTCGACGAATCGCGCGGCCTCGGCCACGGTCGTCACCGGGGCGCGGCCGACGGCGATGTCGGCCTCGAGGTCGGCTGCGTCGCCAGGCTCGTCCTCGCCGAGCCATGGCTCGCCCCAGAGGTCGTCGCCGTCGGCGTTCCAGTCGCCCTCGAGGCCGCCGTAGTAGAGGTCGACCGGGATCTCGGTGCCGGAGCCGGGCGGATAGAACTCGTTCCAGACCGTGCGCACGGGCACGATGGACGCATCGCCGCCGAGCAGCAGGAACTGCAAGCCCCACTCGGCATGCGCGGCGACGGCGAAGTTGCGCAACGTCTCGGCGTCGTCCACGCCGGCCGGCACATGGTCGGCGATCCAGGCGAGCGTGACGACGCGGGCGGTCATGCCCTCGGACTCGCGGAGCGCCGCCAGCCGCGCGAACTCGCCGGCGAGCTCCTCGCTGGTGACCGTGACGTGGACGACGTCGTCCGGCGGCAGGGTCTGGGCCTCGACGGCTGTCAGCGGGAACAGGAGCGGAAGCAGGAGCAGGATCCGGAGCACGGATCGGATCGGTCGGATGGTCATGGTCGTCCCCCTCGGTGTCGATCGGAATCTCGGACCTCGTGAACGCGCCGCGGGTCCGCGGGACCGTGCCGGAGCCGCGCGTCGATCGGGATCGACGGGGCAGCTCGGCTTCGGACGAGGCGGGCCGCGGCGTTAACGAGGCAGCGAGGCGTGATCCTCTCGAGGGAGTCCAAGGCTCGGGGGAATCATAGCACGGATGAACAGGTGGTGTCGAGACGGTCGGCCTCGCGGGGCATGGAACGCCATGTTCGCGATTCCGATCGTGATTCCGGTGGGAGTGCGGTGGCTGTAACCGGTGGCTTCATAGACATTTTTCTGTGTTCCGCAAGCACTTCATCGCTTGCGACTTAGAGCACTTTGTTTTATATTTACGCATACCTCCCACTCGCCCCCTCACCTGGGAGTATGCCATGACATTCCAGCCCGATCTGCCCGCCGCCACGGTCGACGTGCGCCTGCGAGAGGCCGTCCAGACCTTCGAGACCGCCGAGCACAACGTCGTCCTCTGGTTCGCCGAGATGCAGCGCCGCCAGCTCCACCGCGACCTCGGCTACTCCTCCCTGCGTCAGTATGCGCTGATGGCCCTCGGGTTCTCGCCCACCCGGGCGGCCGACTTCATCCGGCTCGCCACGCGGCTCGACGAGTTGCCACGGCTGCGGGAGTCGGTGGCCAGTGGCGAGGTCGGCTACAC
>WJIQ01000090.1 GCA_014730255.1 bacterium
ACCGGCATCCTGATCGACAACGCGGCCGACCTCGTGCGGTCGATCATCCCGCCGCCGGGCCCGGCGGAGACCGAGCGCCGCATCCGCCTGGCCATGGACCACTGCGTCGCCCGCGGCCTGACCGCGATCCACGAGATGGGCGCCAGGTGGGACCGCGTCGAGATCTACCGGCGGCTGGCCGCGGCGGGCGAGCTCGAGCTGCGCGTGGTGTGCTTCCTGGAGGACGACCCGGCCACCCTGGCGACGGGATTCGCCGAGGGCCCGTTCGTCGGCGACGACCGCATGCTGACCGTCCGCGGCATCAAGCTGTACGCCGACGGCGCGCTCGGCAGCCGTGGCGCCCTGCTGCTCGAGCCTTACAGCGACGAGCCCGGCACCCGCGGCCTGCAGGTCACCTCCCGGGATCACCTCGTCGACGTCTGCCGGCGTGCCCGCGAGACCGGCTTCCAGGTCGCCTCGCATGCCATCGGCGATGCCGCCAACCGGCTGATGCTCGACGTCTACGCCGAGGTCCTGGGCCGCGATCCGGGCGATCACCGCTGGCGCGTCGAACACGCGCAGATCGTCGCGCCGGACGACCTCGCGCGGTTCGGCCAGCTGGGCGTGATCGCCTCCATGCAGCCGGTCCACTGCACCAGCGACATGGACTGGGCCGACGAGCGGCTGGGCGAGGACCGCCTGATCGGGGCCTACGCCTGGCAGTCCCTGCTCGACCTCGGCGCGGTCCTCAGCTTCGGGTCGGACGCTCCGGTCGAGGCGGTCGATCCGATCCCGGGTCTGTTCGCCGCCTGCACCCGCACCCACGCCGACGGCACGCCGCCGGGAGGCTGGCGCCCCGAGGAGCGGCTCGACGGCCGCGAGGCGTTGCGGGGGTTCACCACCGGCCCGGCGTACGCCGCGTTCCTGGAGGACGAGCTGGGAGTCCTGGCTCCGGGGCGTCTGGCCGACGTCACCGTCCTGACCGCCGATCCGACCGGGATCGCGCCGGAATCGCTGCTGGACGTCTCGCCGTGGCTGACCCTGGTCGCCGGGCGCATCGCCTGGTCGGCAGGGGGCCGTTGACCGCGGCCCGGTTCGCGCTGGAACAGGCCCTGGATTTGCGCTAGCATGACCTGGGGCAAGATCTTGCCGCGCCGGGTCCGGCCGACACCAGGATCATCGCGATGCCCCGAACCGCGGCAACGCCCCGTGCGTCGCCCTCGGAACCCGGACCGCAGCGCGCAGGATCTCGACTCCGCGAAAGGAGCCGGTCATGGCCGTCATCCCACTGCACATCGTCGACGCCTTCGCCGACCAACCGTTCGCCGGCAACCCGGCCGCCATCGTGCCCAACGCCGCGGTGCTGGGTGACGAGGAGATGATGCGCATCTCCGAGGAGCTCGGCATGGAGGTCGGCTTCGTGCTGCCCCCCGAGGAGCGGGACGCCGACCTGCGTCTGCGCTTCTTCGTCGAGAGCCGCGAGGACACGCTCAGCGGCCACGTCATGCTCGCGGCCTTCACCAGCCTGGCCGAGCGGGGTATCTTCCGTCCGACCGTCGAGGGCCGGCTGGTGCACGTCGAGACGCTCGCGGGCGTGCTCGAGACTCGCCTGGCCGCGACCCGGGACGGCCGCACTCACGTCACCTGCGAGATGCCCAACCCGCGATTCGGCGAGCCGGTACCCGCCGACGAGGTCGCCCATGCGCTGGAGGTGAGCACCGACACGGTCCGCCTGTCGGGGCATGGCCCGCAGCGCGTCTCCTGTGGTTTCGATCACATCGTCGTGCCGGTGTCCGACCGGGAGCTCATGCGCTCGGTCATCCGCAGCCGCGACCGGGTCAAGGACCTGCTCGACGAGCGCGGCGCGGCCGGCATGACCCTCTTCTGCCCCGAGACCCTGCGTGACGAGGCGACGTTCCAGTGCCGATTCCTGCAGCCGGACGAGCGGCGCTGCGAGGACATCGCCAGCGGCACGTGCATGGCCGCGCTCGCGGCCTACGCGGTCGAGCACGGCCTGGTCTCGCGCTCGGAGCACGTGCGGATCGTCACCGAGCAGGGCGCGATGCTCGGCCGGCCGACGCTGGCCACGGTCGACGTGCGGGTGCTCTCCGATCAGGTCCACCGCGTGGAGGTGGCCGGCACCGGTGCGGTGGTGATGCGCGGATCGTTCCAGTTCCAGAGGCTGGCCAGCGCGGCTGCCCAGGCCTGACCCGGACCGGTAAACGAGGACCGCGCGGCCCGGCCGACGGGTCGCGCGGTCGCGTGTTCAGGCGTGATGGTGGTCGCGCTCGAGCACGAGGTGCCGCGTGTCGCGGGCGATCATGAGCTCCTCGTTGGTCGGGATCACCATGATCTTCACGCGCGAGCTGGGCTTGCTGATGATCGATTCGTCGTGGCGGACGCCGTTCTCGAAATAGTCGAGCTCGGCGCCGATGATCTCCAGCCCGCGGCACGCCCACTCGCGGATCATCGAGCCGTTCTCGCCGACGCCGGCGGTGAAGACGATGGCGTCGACGTGGCCGAGGGAGACGGCGTAGGCGCCGATGTACTTGCGGATGTGGTAGCAGTAGACCTCCAGGCCGAGGCGCGCGCGCTCGTTGCCGGCGGCGTACTCGCGCTCGACGTCGCGCAGGTCGCTGCTGATGCCCGAGATCCCGTAGATGCCGCTCTCCTTGTTGAGGATGCGGTCGATCTCGTCCAGCGGCACCTCGAGCTTCTTGGCGAGGTAACCGACGATGGCCGGGTCGATGTCGCCGCACCGGGTCCCCATGACCAGGCCCTCGAGCGGCGTGAAGCCCATGCTCGTGTCCAGCGACCGCCCGTTCTTGACCGCACAGACCGACGCCCCGTTGCCCAGGTGGCAGGTGATCAGGTTGCACTGGTTCGGGGCGCGGTCGAGCATCTCGGCCGCCCTGTGGGTCACGTAGCGATGGCTGGTGCCGTGGAAGCCGTAGCGCCGGATGCCGAACTTCCGATAGTAGTCGTACGGCAGCGGGTAGATGTAGGCCCAGTCGGGCATGGTCTGGTGGAACGCCGTGTCGAAGACCCC
>WJIQ01000091.1 GCA_014730255.1 bacterium
ATCCCGACCGGCACGACGACCGAGGGCACCATGGACTGCGTCCTGGTCAGCTTCATCAAGAACGCGGCCGAGCAGGGTCTGTGGGCCGCCCGCACGATCGAGCGCATCCTCGCCGGAACGCCGCCCGAGGAGATCCCCCTGGCGGTGAACAAGGAATCGCGCGTGTTCCTGAACATGCAGCTCGCCCGCAGCCTGGGCGTGCAGTTCCCCATCGAGCTGCTCGATCGGGCGACCTTCCTGGAGGAGCGATGATCCGGCTGCGGCGCGACTCGATGGTCTGGCGTCTGCTCGCGCTGCTCGGCGGCGGGTTCGCGCTGACCGCGCTGCTCGTCTTCCTGCTGGTCGAGATCCGCGTCGGCGCCGTCCTGGCCGAGCGCGGGCGCGAGGTGTACGGCAGCCGCGTCGAGGCCATCGCCAGCGGCGCCGCGCGCGAGGCCGACCGGCTGGACCTGACCGGCGACCCCGACGCCTACCGGGCCGACTTCCAGGAGCAGTTCCTCCGGCGCGTCGCCGAGGTCCACCACGTCGGCGATCTCGACGAGGGCTTCCCCTTCCTGATCGACGAGCAGGGCCGCGTGCTGGTGCACCCCGAATTCGCCCGCGGAACGCCGCTGCCGGATGACCTGGCGACCTCGATCCTGGCCGCGCGCGACGAGCGCGGCTCGTTCACGCGCGAGGACGCCGACGGCGAGACGCAGTTCCTCGCCGTCCGACCCGTGCCGGTCTGGGGCTGGACCGTGGTCCAGCAGGTGCCCATGCATGTGGTCACGGCCGACGCCGACCGCATCGAGCGCGAGCTGCTGGTCGCCTGGGCCATCGCGACCATCCTCGTCCTGGTGGTGATGGCCGCGGTCCTGCGCCGCGAGGTCCGCCCGCTGATGACGCTCACCGAGGCGGCGGACTCGATGGCCGACGGCGACCTCGACCGTGATATCGACACCACGCGGCCCGGGGAGGTCGGGGTGCTCGCGCGCGGATTCGCCCACATGCGCGACGCCATCCGCCGGCAGCTCGGCGAGCTGCGCGAGAGCGAGTCGCGTTACCGTCAGATCTTCGACGCCGGCACCGAGGGCCTGCTCCTGCTCGACGAGGACGGCGGCATCGTGGCGGCCAATCCGGTGATCGCGCGGATGTACGGCTGGTCGCAATCCTACCTCGTGGGCCGGTCGGTGGACGACCTCCTGCCCGAGGACGACGACGGCCTGCTCGCCGCCCTGCGCACGCCACCGGCCGACCGGCCGCTACGACGCGAGGGCATCACGATCGACCGCGAGGGGCGACGCCTCGATACGCAGGTCTCGGCGATCCGGCTGTCGTTCCACGGCCGGAACCACGCCCTGGTGGCCCTGCGCGACATCACCGAGCAGCGCCAGCTCGAGAACCAGCTGCAGCAGTCGCAGAAGCTCGAATCGGTCGGACGGCTCGCCGGCGGCATCGCCCACGACTTCAACAACCTGCTGACGCCGGTGCTGGGCTACAGCGAGATGCTGCTCGACGACCCGCGCGTGCCCGAGACCGCCCACGGCGACCTGCAGGCGATCCGGCGGGCGGGCGAGCGGGCCCGTACCCTCGCGCAGCAGCTCCTGGCCTTCAGCCGACGCCAGGTCCTCGAGATGCAGGAGATCAACCTCGGGGCCATCGTTCGCGACTTCGAGCCGATCCTGAGGCGCACCCTGCGCGAGGACATCGACCTCGACGTCCATTGCAACGACGGCGACTGCCGCGTGCACGCCGATCCCGGCCAGATCGAGCAGATCGTCATGAACCTCGTGATCAACGCCCTGGACGCGATGCCGGACAGCGGCCGCGTGCTCATCGTCGCCGACTGCGTCGAGATCGACGCCGACGGGCCGCCGCGGGCGGCCCACCTGGCGTCCGGCACCTACTGCCGGTTGACGGTCCGGGACACGGGGTCGGGCGTGCCGGACGATCTCATCGAGCACGTGTTCGAGCCGTTCTTCACCACCAAGGAGGTGGGCAAGGGCACGGGCCTCGGCCTCTCGACCATCCACGGCATCGTCAACCAGCACGGCGGGGCGGTCGATCTGCGCAACCACCCCGAGGGCGGCTGCGAGGTCTCGATCCTGCTGCCCTGCCACCCGCACACGGTGGAGCCGGCCCCGCCGGCGGTCGAGCAGGAGAACGGCGAGGTCCTGCGCGGCCGCGGCGAGACCATCTGGCTGGTCGAGGACGAGGTCATGGTCCGCGACCTGGTGGCCCAGCTGCTGGGCCGGTACGGCTACGTGGTGCGGTCGTTCGAGTCCGGCGCCGCCTGCCTGGCCGCCCTCGACGGGGGCGTCCCGCCGGAGGTGCTGCTGACCGACGTCGTGATGCCGGGCATGAGCGGCCCCGAG
This sequence comes from bacterium, assembly GCA_014730255.1. Taxonomy (GTDB): domain Bacteria; phylum Krumholzibacteriota; class Krumholzibacteriia; order LZORAL124-64-63; family LZORAL124-64-63; genus Glo-17. The sequence continues at coordinate 2,355 of WJIQ01000091.1, forward strand.
CTGCGCGACCGGTTCGAGGCGCGCGGCCTGACCATCCCGACGCTCTTCATGTCCGGTCACCCCGGCGAGACCCTCGTCCACCGGGGCCTGGCCACCGCCCACACCGACTTCATCCACAAGCCCATCGACACCCGGCACGCGCTGCAGAAGCTCCGGCGCATGCTGGACGCGGCCCCGACGCGGGTCGACCGGGACTAGCCTCGCGCGCCTCATGTAACCCCCCACCGGTCCGGCGCGTCTTCACCCGTACCATGACACGCGAACGCTTCGACATGATCCTGCGGGCGAACCGCGACCGGGTCTACGGACACGCGCTGCGCAGCCTGCGTGACGCCGACGACGCCGAGGACGTCACCCAGGAGGCCTTCCTGAGGCTCTGGCGGACCGACCCCGACGTCCCGGACGCGCGCATCGGCGCCTGGCTGCTGCGGGTGGTCCACAACCTTTGCATCGATCACGCGCGGCGGCGCCGGACGGTGCGCACCTACCTCGGCCAGCCCGATCCGACCGCGCTGGCTGACCTCGCGGCCGAGCCGCACCCGGCCGCCCCCGGAGCGGGCGAGGCGACCGGGCGCATCGGTGGCGAGCTCCGCGAGGCCATGGCGGCGTTGACGCCGGAGACGCGCAGCATCCTGCTGATGCACTACGAGCAGGGCCTGAAGCTGCGCGAGATCGCCGAGCTGATCGATGCCAACGTCAGCTCGCTGAAGGTCCGCATCCACCGTGCACGCAAGGCGCTGCGCGCGGTGCTCGAGGCGTCGGACGAGCCGCCGCTGGCCGCTCGTCACGAGAACGGTATCTGAGGGGGGTCGCGACCATGACGCGCTGCCAGCACATCCAGGAGCTGCTCACCGGCCACGTCTCGGGCGAACTCGCGCCACTGGAGCGAGCGATCGTCGACGACCACCTCGCCGAGTGCGCCGCCTGCCGCG
>WJIQ01000092.1 GCA_014730255.1 bacterium
CGACCGACGACCGAGTGTCGACGAGGCCGAAGCCGGGAGCGACGGCGACGGTTCGGTCTGCTCGCTCCGGCGGCGGAATCGCGCCTGGCAGCGCGAATCCAGGCCTCGCGAGGTTGCGGGCGGAAATTCTGTCGGCGTCCGGCTGGAACCGGGATATTCGCGGTGGCAGAATCTCCCGGAATGAGGCGCGACCTGGGACGTTGGAAGGCGGGGATATGCGTTTGAAATGCCTACTCCCTGCCCCCGCGTGCCCTTCGGCCAGGCCAACGAGATCCTCCCGCTGCCCGACGGCAGCGCCTGGTTCCCGTTCATGGCCGGTGGGAACCGCGTGGACATCCTGCGCGTGATCGATGCGGGGCCGCAGACCGAGCCGGAGTTCTCCCAGGTGGTCCGACCCAGCTGCTCGAGCGAGCTGGCGGGGCTGGCGCCGGTGCTGTGAGCGTCGCCACCGGGCAACAGGCCAGGATCCCGGCCCTGAGGTCCTGATTCCATTGACGTTCGATCATAAGCAGCCTATGATGTTCGCATGGACTCCCGCACCCGGAAATACCTGGCCGAGATCGGCCGCAAGGGCGGACGGCGGAGCCGCCGCCAGCTCGACGCCGAACAGGCGCGCACCATGGTGCGGGTTCGCGAGGCTCGTCGCGCCTACCGGCGCTTCCACGCCCAGTGTTTCTGGTCGAGCCCGCCCGACCTCGAGATCGGGGCGGACGATGTCGCCTGGGTCGCCGAGCAGCTGAAGCGGCACGGGGGCCTCGAGGCCTGGCGAAAGGCGTCCCAGCTATGCCGCTGACCGGTTTCCAGGCTGCGCTCGGTCGTCTGCTGGCGGTCAATCGCAGCGAGGACAGCTACCTCGCCGGTGGGGCGGCGATCCTCGCGGCGCCCAACACCCAGCGCTACAGCCACGACCTCGACTTCTTCCATGACAGCGCCGAGCGCGTCGCCTCCGCGTATGCCGCCGATCGAGACCTCCTGATCGGCCACGGCTTCCAGGTCGAGACGGAACTCAGCCAGCCCGGGTACATCCGCGCGGTCGTCCGCCGCGATGGCGAGGCGACGAAGGTCGAGTGGGCCCAGGATTCGACGTGGCGATTCATGCCGGTGCTGGCAAGCGAAGCCTTCGGTTTCCAGCTGCATCCGATCGACCTTGCGACCAACAAGGTGCTCGCCCTCGCCGGCCGCGACGAGGCGCGCGATCTGCTCGACACGCTCCACGTCCACGAGACGGTCTTGCCGCTGGGGGGGCTGGTCTGGGCCGCGGTCGGCAAGGATCCCGGTTTCTCTCCGCTCTCCTTGCTCGACCTGCTTCGCCGCCGCGGGCGCATCCTGCCGGCCGACCTCGCGAGGCTCGATCTCGTAACCCCGCTGAACCCGCAGGTGGTCAAGCAGGACTGGCTCGCGGCGCTGCAGGACGCGGACGAGTTCGTGCGGAGCCGTCCGGCCGACGAGGCTGGTTGCCTGTACTACTCGCCGTCGCGCGAGGGGTTCGTCTGCCCACATGCCGGCGAGCCGGCCGACGCCGTGCCGCATCACGGGCGGCCGGGAGGCGTCCTGCCACGCGTCGTCGAGGACTGACGCGGTTCAGCGCACCAGACTCAGCGTACGTCTAGTAAAACCAACCCCCCTTTCCCAGTCGATCATACCACGCCCCGCCCGAAGCCGACCATCAGGCGACGGCCAACGACCCCTCCACGCCGCCTCCGAGGACCGATTCCCGTCCCGTGTATCCTGACCTTCCCCGTTGCCAGACACACCTCCACGACCCCCGCTCTCGATCGGGCCGCCAACCCCTGTCGCTCCCACATACAGAAAACCGTCCGACATCCTTGCCGGACGGCCCTCAAATGGACTTGGCTCCTCCGGTTGGACGTCGATGCGAAAAGACCCTCAGCAGACGCCCTACATCGTCCGGTCGATCGCCTCCAACCGCTCGAGCAACTCCGGCAGATCATCACGCGCCGTCAACCACACCGTCTCGACATCGACCCCGAAGTAATCGTGCACGAGCTTGTCGCGCATTCCCGCGATGTCCCGCCACGGAATGTCGGCGTGCTCCTCCTTCAACTCGGCCGACAACCGCTTGCACGCCTCGCCGAGAACCTGGATCTGCCGGATGACGGCGTCCTGCAGCATCTCGTTCGATCGGAACTCGGCTTCGGGCACGTTGTCGAGGTAACGCTTCACCGCGCGGATCGCGTCGATCATGTGGGTCAGGTAGACGCGTTCGTCACGCATCAAAGAGGACCTTCTTCTCTCGCTCGATGCGCTCCCGCAGATACGGACTCACGGCCGCTTCGGTGAGAAGGTCGACATCGCGCCCGAGCGCCTCCGACAGTTCCCGCTCTAGCCTGACCAGTGACAGAAGGCTGATCGGTCGCCCGAAGCGGACGAGCACGTCCACGTCGCTGTCCGGCGTCGCTTCGCCACGAGCAACGGAACCGAACAGCGCGATCTGAGTCGCCCCGCCAGCGCGGCAGATGCGGACGATGGTCTCGGTGTCGATGTCCGGCCTGGCCATGTCGAACCTCCTGTCCCTACCGTTTATTCCGTCCACCCTGTCATCATTGCACTTGCGCCACCGCGATTCTAGCATATCTAGATGCTCAAAATCATCCTGCACGCGCTCCTCGCGGCCCTTCGATCACGCCGGCGACTCGCCCTGGAGAACATCGCCCTCCGCCATCAACTCGCCGTCCTACAGCGGACAGCCAAGCGACCACCGCTGAAGCCATCGGATAGAGCGATCTGGGCCGTCCTATCTCGCTCCCTACCGGACTGGCGGGATCACCTCACGATCGTCCAGCCGGACACCGTCGTTCGCTGGCACCGCACAGGTTGGCGTCTCTTCTGGCGGTTGAATAGTCGGGGGCGGCGAGGTCGGCCCAGGGTCCCGGCCGAGCTTCGGACTCTGATACGTAGGATATCCCTTGAAAACTCGCTTTGGGGTGCGCCTCAGATCCACGGACAGTTAGTCAAGCTGGGCTACGATATAGGCGAGACCACGGTCGCCAAGTACATGGTGCGCCAACCTGGCCCACCGTCCCAAACCTGGAAGACCTTCATCCAGAACCACCTCGGTGAGATAGCCGCCATCGACTTCTTCACCGTGCCGTCGATCACCTTCAAGACGCTGTACGTGTTCGTGGTCCTCTCACTCGAGCGGCGGCGTATCGTCCACGTCAACGTCACCTCCAATCCGTCGGCTGCATGGACACGCCTGCAGCTGATCCAGGCGTTCCCTTTCGACTCGGCTCCTCGCTATCTGATTCGGGATCGGGACGGGACGTATGGCAGGAAGGTCGTCAAGGCTCTCGAGATCCTGGGGATCAAGCGGTTCGTTACTGCGCCGCGGTCACCCTGGCAGAACGGGTACTGCGAGCGGGTCATCGGGTCGATCAGGCGAGAGTGCCTGGATCATGTGATCGTGCTGAATGAGCAACATCTCAGGCGGGTGCTGAAAGAATACCTGGTGTACTACCACGAGTCGCGTACCCACCTCGGCCTTGCGAAGGACTGCCCGGTGCCGCGAGCCGTGCAGAGCCGGGATGCCGGGCCTGTCGTCAGTGCGCCGGTCCTTGGCGGCTTGCACCATCGGTACTATCGCGACGCTGCGTAGAAGCGGCCGTCGGGCATGACTGATGCCGGTGGATCGGTCTGTCTAGTAGCGGAGGAGATCCGGAAATCGCCGGTGAACGGTGCCTGGCGGGGTGCTCATCGTGCCGAAATCGGCGCGTCGGACTCAGATAGTCGGGCTCAAG
>WJIQ01000093.1 GCA_014730255.1 bacterium
GCAGCTGGACTACAGCGCCGTGGACATGGGCCCGCTGCAGTACGTGCACCGCCTCTCGCTGTCGGTCACGCACTGAGTGCCGCGGCGGTGGGACGCCGCACCCGGTTCGTGCTTCGGTTTCCGACACCCCACCGGCTCCGGTCGGTGGGGTGTTCTTTTGCGAGCGGACAGGATTCCGTATCTTCACGGGGACGGATTCTCCCGATACGATCGCGACGATGGAGGTCGGAACGATGACGACGACGCGCGGGACGGGAACGCTCGCGAGGGCGTTGCTGGTCGCTGCCCTGATGCTGTCGGTCGCCGCCACGGCACGGGCGGCCTGGCTGCAGCCGGTCGAGGGGACCGGCTATTTCCGGTTCACGGCCGACGCGGCCAATCTCGCAGGCGGCGATGGCACCCTGGACGTCGTCGTGATGGTCGCCGTGGCCAACGGCGATCTCGAGTTCGAGGAGGAGACGGGCGTGCTGCAGGGCCGTCTGCGCGCGACCGCGACGCTGCGCGGTCACGACGGCACCGAGCAGTCGGCCGTCAAGAGCTACCGGGTGACCACGCGCAGCCGGACCGAGGCCGAGTCGCCCACCCTGCACCAGACCGTCCTGCTCGTGCTCGAGGACGTCACCATCGAATCGGGTCGTCTCGAGGTGATGGTCGAGGACCTCCTGCGCCAGCGCCCGGGCCTGCAATACCTCGGCACCGACGAGCGTGCGTTCGCCCTGGCCGAGGCCGACTGGGCGGCCCAGCCGGAGCGCGAGACGAGGGGCCTGGCCATCGGCGACGCCGTCTTCCTGGCGCACGCGCCGATCCGCACGTGGGAGCTCGACGGCCGGCCGACGCCGGCCGGCCAGGGCGGACCCTGGGACTTCGTCAACCCGCATCGCCGGTACGGGCTGGAGACCGAGCGGCTGCAGCTGTACTTCACCGTCTCGCCGCCGCGTCGTGTGGAGGACCGCCAGCGAGCCGCCCGGCGACCGCTGCTGGTGCGCATCGAGAGCGATGTCATGCAGTTCGCCCTGACCGACACCGTCCGCACGACGGCCGAGGTCCAGCGGGCGCTCACGGCCGGCCGCCCGGCCGCGATCTACTGGGAGATGGACGCCGGCGGGCTGCCGCCGGGGCGGTTCCGCCTGTCCATCGCGCCGCTGGACGAGGTGGGGCGTGGACTGCTGGCCCGCTTCGACGTGGTCTGGAGCCTCTCCGAGCTGGCCCGCTCCCACGAAGACCTCCTGGGCGAGGGGCGCACGGTGCTCACGGACGAGGCCCTGGACGAGTTCGAGCAGGCCTCGCGACCGGAGCAGGCCCGCATCCTGGACGAGTTCTGGGCCGAGCTCGATCCCACGCCCGAGGACCCGTTCAACGAGGTCCGGGCCGAGTTCCACCGCCGCATCGCCCACGTCAAGAGCTTCCTCGGGGGGTTCGGCGCCACCGGTGCCCGTGACCCGCGAGGCCGGATCTACCTCCTGCTGGGCAAGCCGGACTCGGTCCGCGAGGAGGTCATGCCCATGAACGAGAACGCGGTGGTCGCCGCCCGCGATCTCGTGTTCGACCGCTTCAAGATCATGGCCGAGGGCAGCCAGGGCACGTCGCCCTGGGTGTTCTCCGACTACGCCGGCGTCGGAAGGGCCAACCCCAATGCGGCGAGTCTGTCCGCCTTCGTGCCCTACACCTACATGGCCGACGTCATCGCCGCGCGGGACCGCTCCAGCGACAACACGCGCAGCTTCCTGTTCTGGAACTACGATCAGCTCGGCCGGCAGCTCTTCGTCAATTCCTACACCGGGCTCAGCGACGGCCTCCGGTTCCTGTTCATCGACCAGACCGGACTCGGCGACTACAAGCTCGATTCCAGCAACGTGACGATGCCCGCCGATTGATCCGGACAGGGCGCCGCAAGACGCTCTGGCCTCACGAGAACGGCGAAGAAACGTTTGACTTGAACAGCCGGTTGACACTAATTAAATGGCGTCGATATACTGCCGGACTCGGTCGAGAAACGGCCGTTAGACGGTGATTTTGAGAGGGTACCCTGGGCGCGCTCAAGCCCGGTCGGGGCCCGCTTCAACCTGGAGGAACGGCCTGGCGCCCCACCACCGGCCGGACCTCCGCGCGACAGACCCGTCCGGGACCCACTGGTCGATCGGGACCCACTGGTCATTCGGGACCCACTCGGAAAGGGAGACATTGGCAATGGCTCGTCACGCTACGTTGAAAAGCGCCCTCCTCGCACTCCTGTGCCTGGGAATGCTCACCGTGCTGTCCGCGTCGCCGGCGCTGGCCCAGGACGACGAGGCGGCGGCGGAGGAGGCCCGTCGGGCGCGGTACGAGCGCATCAACGCCCCGACCGACTCGCTCGGCTTCGGGGTCACCGCCAACGACTCGGCCGGTCTCTACGTCGAGGTTCCCGAGCGGCGCACCGGCCTGATGGGCCTGGTCGAGCGCAGCCCCATCGCCAACACCGGCTTCGGCAAGCTGTTCCTCAAGGGCGGGAACTTCATGTGGTGGCTGCTGATCGTGGCGCTGATCGGCCTGGTGTTCATCATCGAGCGCGGCATCACGCTGACGCGCGCGAAGGTGAACACGCGCAAGCTGATCGGCACGGTCATCACCACGCTCAAGACCGAGGGCGTGCACGCGGCGGCCGAGGAATGCCAGAAGTGGCGCGGGCCCATCGCCGCCATCCTCTACAGCGGCCTGCAGAAGGCCGACCGCGGCGACGAGGCCGTCGAGAAGGCCATCGGCACGGCGGGCGTCATCGAGATGAGCTTCCTCGAGCGCGGCCTGGTGTGGGTCAGCTCGGTGGCGAACATCGCCCCGCTGATGGGCTTCCTCGGGACCGTCTCCGGTATGATCAACGCCTTCGAGGCGATCGCGCAGAGCGACCAGGTCAACGCCAAGCTGGTGGCGTCGGGTATCTCCGAGGCGCTCATCACGACCGCGACGGGCCTCGTGCTCGCGATCCCCGCGACCCTGGCCTACAACTACTTCGTGTCGGCCATCGACCGCTTCACCATCGAGATGGAAGAGGCGGCCATGGAACTGATCGAGGCCCTGGACAGTCTCAAGAGCTAGACGGGACCGCGGTCGAGCCATTCCAGGGAGTCCGACATGGCAGTGCTCAAGAAGAAGAGGAAGAAGGGGGCGCTGGGCGAGGTGAACACCTCGGCCACCGCCGACATCTCCTTCCTGCTGCTGATCTTCTTCATCGTCTCGACGATCTTCGCCGAGGAGCAGGGTCTGATCATGATCCTGCCCGGCAAGCAGGAGACGCAGGACGACACGGTCAAGGTGGCCGAGTCGAACATCGCCACGATCAAGGTCGGCTTCGACAACTCGATCACCCTGCGCATGGGGGGCAAGTCCCGCGCCATCACCGTCAACGAGGTCAAGAACCTCATCGAGGCCCGGGTGATCGCGAACCCGAAGACGGTCGTCGTGCTCGAGACGCATCCCGACGCGCACTACGGCAAGATGGTGGCGGTCCTGGACGAGCTGAAGCTCGCGAACGCGCGCAAGCTCACCCTGAAGACCACGGAGAGGTGACGCGATGGCGCTCGACTTCAACCGCACCGCCAAGAAGGCTCCGCAGATCCCGACCTCGTCGATGGGCGACATCGTCTTCCTGCTGCTGATCTTCTTCATGGTCACCACGGTGTTCCGCAAGGAGACCGGCCTGCCCGTCGAGCTGCCGCGAGCCGAGGCGGGCGAGGAGGTGCAGCGCGAGCTGGTCGCCAACATCTACATCGACCGGAACGGACGGATCTCCGTGGACGACCGGTTGCTGGAGGTCAAGCACATCGCGCCGCTGTTCCGTCAGAAGGTCCAGGAGAACACCCTGCTGATCGTGTCGTTCAAGACCGACCGCTTCACGCCCTACGGCACGGTCAGCGACGTGATGGAGGCGCTCAAGGAGGCCAACGCCGTCCGCGTGCTCTTCCAGAACGACATCGAGATCAACCCCGGCCGGAAGCTGTAGGAGAGCCATGTCGAGCGAGACGTCCCAGGTCTACACTCTCTCGGCGAACGCGGCGTTCAAGGCCCAGTACACCAGGACGCTGCGCTGGTCGACGTTGATCGCGATCGTGGTGACGGTCGTCGCCTTCATCGTGTCCCCCGAGATCCGCTTCAAGCCGTACAAGCTGCGGCAGGAGGAGATCGAGGTCGTGGACATCGAGGACCAGCAGGAGAACATCGAGCTGCCGCCGCCGCCCAAGGAGGCGCCGCCGCCGCCGAAGGTGATCGAGGCCGCGCCTGATGCCGAGGTGACCGAGGACGTCGACATCGCCGACACCTTCCTCGACATGGACCAGGCCCTGACCAGCGGCATGCAGGCCATCGACCTCGGCGGCCAGGACGAGGGGTTCGTGGTCAGCCAGGAGAAGCCGCAGCTCAAGAGGTACGTGCCGCCGGAGTACCCCGAGATGGCTCGCCTCTCGCAGATGCAGGGCACGGTGGTGGTGAAGATCCTGGTCGGCCCGGACGGCGGCGTGATGGACGCCCAGATCCTCAAGGGCATCCACCCGATGCTCGACCGCGAGGCGCTCAAGGCCGCTCGCAAGACCACCTGGGTGCCGGGCAAGCAGCGCAACATCCCGGTGAAGTGCTGGATGGCCCTGCCGTACAACTTCACGCTGAAGTAGCCGGGCGAGGTTTTCTGCAACCCATCGGTCCGCGGCCGCGTCCATCTGGATGCGGCCGTCGATCTTTCGGCGAATGATCCCGCCGGTCCGCGGGTTCCGTCCACGGGCCGCCGGGACCGCCGATCGACGCTGGCCACCACCGCCTCGTCGCTCTTACAATGCCGGTCTCCAGGTCGCATGCCGGTCCTGGGGGCTGCGCCCCGGTCGTCCGATCCAAAGGAGACACGCTCCATGCTGCACCGAATCCGCCCCGTCACGGCCCTCGTCCTGCTCGTCTGCCTCGGCTGGTCCGCCGTCGCCGAGGCGGCCACGCCGCAGACCACGACCGTCCTGACCCTGCGCGAGTGCGTGCGCATCGCGCTGGAGAGCAGCGCGTCGCTGCGCATCCGCGACGAGGAGCGTCTCATCGCCGAGCAGGACGTCAAGGCGGCCTGGGGTGCGTTCCTGCCCGATCTGACGGTCTCGGCCTCGTACAGCAAGTCCAACCGGACGGACTTCGACCTCGAGGATCCGGTCTTCGAGCAGATCCTCGCGCCCATCGCCCAGCCGGCCTCCGTCTCGGTGGACACGATCTACATCCCGGCGACCGTGCCCACGGGCGACGTCGTGACCGGCGACGTCGAGGTCGAGTCCACGAGCAAGGACTTCAGCGGGTCGGCCAACCTCACGCTGTTCGACGGCCTGGCCAACATCAACAACCTGAAGGCCGCGAAGACGTCGCGGAGGGCGGCCGAGGTCGATCGCGCCTGGTCGCGCGAGATGGTGATCCAGAACGTGGCCGTCGCCTACTACGAACTGCTGCGCTACATGAAGCTCGAGGAGGTGGCGGCCGAGACCCGCGACCAGGCCGCGGCCGAGCTCCAGCGCACCGAGACCTACTTCCGCCTCGGCAGTGCGGCCAAGAGCGAGGTCCTGCAGCAGCGCGTCCGCCTCGAGCAGACCAAGTACGATCTGGTCGTGGCGCAGAACCAGGTCCAGAGGGCCATCGCCGACCTGGTGTACGCCATGAACCAGCCGCTGGCCGACGAGGTGAGCATCGACACCTCGCCGCTCGCGACCGAGATGGCGCTCGAGCCGGTCGACAGCCTCTACGCCGAGGCCATCGAATCGCGCCTGGATCTGCGGAGCACGCGGCTCTCGGCCGAGGCGGCCGATCATCAGGCCTCGGCCGCGGCCGGTCCGCTCCTGCCCCGCCTGGACGTGTTCGGACGTTACAGCCGCTCGAACAACGAATCGCCGTACCGCTTCGGGTCGCAGACCTCCGAGAGCTGGGTCTACGGGGCGCAGGTCTCGCTGGACATCTTCAACCGCTACCAGAACTGGACCAGCCGCAGCCGCGCACGCGCGCAGGCGCGGATCGCCGAGTACCAGCTCGAGCAGGCCGAGCTGGACGCGCAGCTCGAGGTCCGCCAGTACCACAACGCCATGCGCAACGCGATGGAGAAGCACAAGGTGGCCACCGAGACCATCGTGCAGGCCGAGGAGGAACTCCGCCTGGCGCGCGAGCGTTTCCGGGTGGGGGCCGGCACCCAGCTCGACCGCATCACCGCCGAGGTGAGCCTCGCGTCGGCGCGGGCGGGCGAGGTGCAGGCCGTCTGCGACTACCTGATCGCCCGCGTCCAGCTCTACCGCGCCGTGGGGCGCCTCAACCGCCTGGGAGGCTAGCATCGTGACCGACGCGCCGCTGATCCGCCTGCGGGGGATCGAGAAGACCTACACCGTGGGCACCCAGGAGGTGCCCGCCGTGCGCGGGGTCGATCTGGACGTGGCCAGCGGCGAGTA
>WJIQ01000094.1 GCA_014730255.1 bacterium
CCTGGCGCTCTCGGCGACGGTCGGCCGGCCGGTGGTGTTCCGGTGCGCCGCAGACGACACGACACAACGGGTCGTGCTTGACCTCTCGGCGTCCGACGCGTACACCGCCGCGTACATCGGTGATTACATCGACGAGTATGATGCCCATCCGGTCGATTTCGTCCTGGTGGACCGGGTCGACATTACTGGCACACACGAGGGCGGCGGCTGGCATATCCAGTCATCCAGCTTCAATGCTATTCTGAATAGCCGCATCCATGACACGGGCACCGTCAGCCTGGATGGCGCCGGCGGTGTGCTGATCAACGGGAACGAGATCCGTCCGGCCTGCTACAACGTGATCATGGGCAATCAGATCTACAACACACCATATGAGGGAATCTACGTCGGGGCAGGCGGTCATCCGCAAGAGAACAACCATACCCACTTCAATCACCTTATCGGTAATCGCATCGATACCCGCGGCGACGTCCCCACGGCCCTGCTCGAGAACGCCATCGACATCAAGGAGTACAACACCGCCAACGTCATCGAACGCAACGTCATCGGTCCCTGTGACCTCGCGACGGTCTACAACGGGGCGGTGTCGGTCATGCAGCAGGCGCACCATACCCTGGTCTACGGCAATCGCTTCCAGGACGTCCGGGCCGGGGTGGCGGCGGGCGTACACTACGTCTTGGGCGTAGAGGGCCACGCCACCGGCGTACAGGTATTCAACAACGTGCTCCACCTGCCGGGCGGTGAGCCGGATCGGTTGTTCGGTATCTTCGTGCAGGGAGACGGCCTGGTCGAGAGCCTCGTGGCCCATAACAGTATATCCGGCACTGGCGGTGGCCTGCTGTTGGCTGACAGCGGCGTTACTGACGTGACCGTGGCAGCCAACATCATCGCCTGCGTGCAACCCCTCGAAGACTGGAGCACGGGCGCGGTCGACCTCTCCCATAACCTCTATACGATCGCGCCATCCAGTTATGAGTCCGAGCCGGGCCGCCAGGTGGGTGATCCGCACTTCGCTGGTGCTGCTGCCGGGGATCTACGTCTGACCGAGGCCAGTGGGCTGGCCATCGACCGAGCGTGCGCCGTGGTGCCAGTGGTCACGAGGGATGCCGCGTGTCAGCTTCGCGGCGTCCTCACCGATATCGGCGCGTACGAGTGGGTTGCGGCGACGCCTGCGCCGGAGAGTCCGACACCGCAACCCGGCGCGCTGGTCCGGTCCGTGTTCCCGAACCCGTTCAACCCCCGGACGACCATCGCCCTCGCGCTGCCGCGATCCGAGCCGGTCCGACTGGCGATCCATGACCTGGCCGGCCGCAGAGTCCGGTTGCTGGTCGACGCGACGCTAGCGGCAGGAGAGCATCGTATCGTGTGGGATGGGGCCGATGATCGGGGCGCCGCGCTGGCATCCGGTGTCTATCTGTGCGTCCTGGAGAGCGTGAGCGCGGTGCGAGGGCATACGCTGGTGCTGGTCCGATGATATGGAACGGCTTGTTGACCCGGATGATTCTTGAATGGCCTGCTGCGGCCGGTCAAACGGCTGTCGGAACACGCCTTCTCGGCCTGGCTCGGTCAACGTACCGCACCGGGTACGCCTCCCTCGCCAGCCCTTGCGAGGTCGTGTTCCGACAGCCGTTTTCCTCGTCCTCGTGACGGCCAGGCGGCGATCTTCCAGGACGTGGCTTCAGCCGATGCCGGGCTTTGACCGCGCTGGTGACGATCTGCGGGGCCTGTCCCATGCGCCGGCGCTGCTTGATCAGATCCGAGCTCGCCCGATCTCTGCGGGGTGAGCCCCGCGAATCCGAGAAGAGACTATCACCGCACAATCAGCGGATCGCCGGACCGGTCAAGCGGGCTCCGGGCCCCGGGGCCGGCGGGGCATGAGTCCGCGCCGCGGCCGTGTCCCATTTCGAGCCACCCCCGCTCGCCCTCCTCTCGCGTTCATCGACCCCGAGCGCCGGGCGGCCAGCGGCGCCAGCTACGGCGGGCACCTGGTCAACTGGCTGCTGGCGACCACCGACCGGTTCGATGCGCTGATGGGCCATGCAGGCCTCGTCGACCTCGAGAGGCAGTACTCCACCAGCGACGTCTTCTACCACCGCGAGCGCATGAACGGCGGTCCGGCCTGGGGCGACAGCGCGGTCTGGGAGGAGCAGAGCCCGTCGACCTACGTCGGGAACTTCTCCACCCCGACCATGCTGACCATCGGTGAGCGGGACTTCCGGGTGCCCATCAACCAGACCATCGCGGCATGGTCGTACCTGCAGCGCATGCAGGTGCCGTCCCGCCTGCTGGTGTACCACGACGCCGACCACTGGATCATGAAGGGCAAGGAGGCCAGGCACTTCTGCCAGGAGGTGCATGACTGGCTGGCGGAGCATCTGGAACCGGAGCGCGAGGCGAAGAAGCGTGCAGAGGCCGGTTCTGCGGCGATCCAGGGGGATTTCCATCCAGAGTGCGGGGGGTTGGGACTCGCCTCCGCGCCATCGACTCGCGCACGATCGCGACCGGCAATCGGTCATGCCTGCTGGAGCCTGCCGCAGGGTTGCCGGTAGAGGGGCCCGTTGGTAGCGTGGAACTGGTCCGCCAACCGTGAGCACAACGATCAGGGGCCCGTCATGCCCAGACCTCGGAGCTTGCCCCCGGAGCCCCCCGCCGAGTTGACCGTCACGGTGCACCACCGGGTGCGGCGCCTGGACTGGTCGCTGGTCCGGGATGCCGTACTCGGGTCGTTCAACCTCGACCGTGGGTACCTGCACACCGCCTGGAGCTTCGCCCGTCGCCCAGCCGCCACCTTCCAGGACTACCTCGGGGCCGGCCGCGTCCACCACGTCAACCCCTTGCGACTGATGGTCCTGCTGGCGGCGGTCGCGGCCTTCATGAGCTTCCACAGCGGGGCGAGCGAGGGTGTGGTCGAAGGTTTCGCCGCCGGGAAGGAGGCGGGGCCCGAGCTGGCAGCCGAGCAGAGCGAGCTGCGCGAGTTCATGAACCGCAACTTCAACCTGGTGATCCTGGGGTCGGTACCGCTGATGGCGTGGATCACCCGGCTGGTCTACTGGCGACGCCCGTACAACTGGCTGGAGCACGTCGCGCTCAACGCGTTCCTCTACGTCGTCACCACCCTGGCCTACCTGGTGGTGCTGGCCATCGCCTTCCTCTGGCCGCTCGCCCTCGACCTCTACGGTCCACCGGTGATGGTGTACCAGGTGTGGGTGTACCGGCGTGTGCTGGGCGGCTCGTGGTGGCCGGCGATCCTGGCCACCGTGCTCGGGACGCTCGGCGTGCTGGCGACGACGTCCGTGGTCGCGGCGGCGGTGCTGTTGACCTAGGTCCAGGGGACCGCGTGGACCATGCGGGCGGCTGGTCGGTGGATGCGTCGGTAACCATCGCGGAGTGGGACCGCCAGGGCCTGGAGCGCCTGGTGCGGTACTGCGCCCGCCCGCCGCTGTCACAGGAACGGCTGGTCCGCCTGGACGACGACCACCTGGTGTACCGCCTGCGCAAACCGACGGTGGACGGCCGGACCGAGCTGATCCTGACCCCGCTGGAGTTGCTGGACCGGCTGGCGTACCTGGTGACG
>WJIQ01000095.1 GCA_014730255.1 bacterium
TCCAGGAGCGCGTGCCCACCGGCGCGGGCGCGAGCGGGATCGAGGAGTTCGAGGCGATCGGCGCCGGCCTGGTCGCCACCCTCGGCCCGCGCTGGCGGCTGTCCGGCGGCCGGCAGACGATCAGCCTGGATTTCGTGATCGGCGGCGTCGGCGGCGAGCTGCAGGCCGGCCGCGCGCGTCACGACATCGACCTGCGCGGCCTCGGCCTGCGCCTGGGCTACGGCATGGCCCTGGGATCGACACGGGAGGACCGATGATGCGCACCGCTCTGATCCTCGCGGTCACGCTGGCCGTGGCCGCCGCGGCCCGTGCCGACGGCGGGCTCTTCGCCCCCTGGCAGTACCGGATCTACGAGAACGAGCAGACCGCGCTCCTGGACTGGGACGCCGACCGGGGCGTGGAGACGCTCACCATCCAGCCCGGGTTCACCGGCGACGTGCAGGAGTTCGCCTGGGTGGTGCCCCTGCCCGCCGAGCCGCAGCTGCGAGCGGCCGAGGTCGAGCTGTTCGCCGATCTCTTCCGGGCCACGCGGCCGGTGTACCGCCAGCGCGACGAGGCCTGGAGCTGCGAGTCCACGGGGTACGACGCGCTGGCCCCCGGACAGAACGACGGCGTCGACGTCCTGCAGGACGTCGCGGTCGGCATCTACGACGTCATGGTCCTCGCGTCCGACCAGGCCTCGAGCCTGGTCGACACCCTGGACGTCTGGGGCTACCTGCACGAGGACAACCGCGAGCTGGCCACGCCCATCCTCGAGGATTACGTCGCGCGCGACTGGGTCTTCGTGACCGTCCGGGTCGACTCGGCGTCGTTCGCCGAGTGGGTGCAGGACGTGCCCTGGTTCGGCTACGGAACCGTCCAGCCGCTGGAGATGGCGTTCGCGGCCGAGGCGCCCATCTACCCCATGCGGATCTCGGCGATCAGCGCCACGGCCGACTCGCGGGTGACCGTCTTCGCCGTCGCCGACGAGCGCTTGATCTTCGAGGGCGCCGAGACGCGCTACGCCAACCGTTTCGGCGAACAGGAGCTGGCCGCGTTCGCCGAGCACTGGCCCCATGCGGCGGAGCGATTGCAACCTGGTCGTTTCCTGACACGGCTGGAGCGGACCATGGGTCCCGAGGACATGGACGCCGACCTCGTGCTCGAGCCGAGCGACGACCGGCGCGAGTTCCGGCCGGTCGTCTACTCGGGCGTCGTGGACGTCGGGGTGTTCCTCGTGCCGGTGCTGGCCGTCCTCACGATCGGCCGGTGGCGGGCACGGCGGTGCCAGCCTCGCTAGAAGGTGTCCTCGACCACCAGCTCGGTGAGCGGCAGCTGCCCCGGCTTGGGCCAGGGGTCCTGCACACCCTTGCCGATGGCGACCATGGGTCCCATGACGTGGTCTTCGGGCAGACCGATGAGCTCGGCCACGCCCTCGATGTCGAAGCCGATCATGGGGCACGACTGGTAGCCCATGGCGGTGCCGGCCAGCATCAGGTTCTGCATGGCCATGCCGATGGAACGCTGGGCCTCGTCGCGCTGCAGCCAGTCGCGACCATCATGGAACCTGCCCAACCAGCCCACCAGCAGGTCGGCCACCTCCTGCGGCGCGTTCCGCCAGTACCGGCCCGGATCCTTCTGCCAGGCCTTCAGGTCCGCGGTCAGGATGACCAGCAGCGAGGCGTCCGTCATCTGGGCCTGATCGTTGCCCAGCTCCTTGCGGATCTTCTGGCGCAGCTCGGGATCGCGGACGAGCACGAATCGCCAGTGCTGGATATTGAAACTCGTCGGCGCCTGGATGGTCGCCTCGAGTAGCTTGGTCTCCTCCTCCGGCGTGAGGCGATGCTCGGGGTCGAAGGCCTTCACTGCCCGGCGGGCGTAGATGGCGTCGAAGGTGTTCAAGATGTCTCCTTATAAGGCCTCGGGTACGGCGCCGTCAGGGCGCCATGATTTCCTGTTTCAACGAGCAGCACGCCCCACATCATAGAAACGGCGACGAGGCGGCGCAGCGGGCGGGGCGTCCGAGCAGCGATCTCCCTGATCCGATACCACCGTCGCGTCACCGACCATCCCGGCTCACCGGAACAACCCCTTGATCTGCGACCAGCTCCGCTCCTGGGTCGGAACCACCGCCTCGACCACGCCGAAGTGCTCGAAGACGTGGTAGCCGTCCCGGTACAGGTACTCGATGAACCCGTAGCCATCATGGAAACGGTAGTAGCCATCATGCTCGGCCGGGTAGCCCGGGGTCCAGTGGCGCCAGTCCACCTGGACGCAGGTCAACGGCCCGAAGCAGGTGTCCACCTCGACCTCGCCGGCGACGGTATACAGATGGTAGCCCATCTCCCCCCAGTCCTCCCCCCACGTCTTGCCAGGGGTGAGCGGGAGATCGAGGAAGATCGACCGGACCGAATGATCCCCGGGGTCGCAGGACCACACGTCGCCGGAGGCGTCGATGTACCAGGCCTCGGTCCAGGTCATGGGGTAAGGGAACAGGCGCTCGACCACCTTGATGCTCACGTCGCCCTCGTAGTGGGTCACGGTCATGTGGTAGCTCACGGGCTCCCACAGGCCGTGGCCCTCGTACCAGCGATCGTTGCCGGGCTCGAGGAGCATGTAGTAGTGAAGCTGATCGGCGGACGCCGAGGTGGGAAGGAGGAAGATCAGAGACATGGAGATGAGGAGGAACCGACGCATGGCGACCTCCCTTCGATCGGGGTCTCCGTCGGGTTCCAGACGGAAGGGCGATCCGGTCGCCCGCCACGCGTCATTCTAACACGGCAGCCGGCGCTGTGGACTTTCCCGATGCAAATGCCGTATCATGATCATCCATGGACACGGACGTCGGAGGGCCCATTCCACGCCACCCGGGAGTCGACTCATGATGCATCGCTCGATCCTCGCCCTCATCCTCGTCGTCGTGGCCAGCGGAGCGGTCGCCCAGTACGAGAACGCCATGGGCATCTTCTTCGAGGAGGACGACCTCAGCTTCTGGTGGGAGTACCACAACCTCGACACCGAACCGGGTGTCCCCTTCGAGATCTACGTCGCCATCCTCGGCCCGTCCGTGAACTTCATCGGGGGCTACGAGTGCTCCCTCGAGTTCCTCGGCGCGCCCGTCTTCATGCTGGGCTGGGGCGGACCGGACGCGTACTGGCAGGACGGCTCGTATCACTACCCGGACGGGTTCTCGTACGGCGGCTTCAACTTCGGCGACGAGTACAACCACCTCGTGGGCTACTCGTACCCCGTGCCGACCGGAGGCGAGGACACCGTCCTGGCGAAGATGCGGCTGTTCCAGCCGGAGGCCGAGAGGGTGGACATCTACATGGGGCCGTCCGAACCGAGCAGCGTCGGCGGCGACGGGCCCGCCATCGCCAACGGTCTGGATCCCGACGAGATCATCCTCTGCACCTACACCAGCGGTCCGTACTTCGACGGCTGGGTCGGGACCCTGAACGCCCCGCCGCCGGTCACGACGGAGGCGCACTCCTGGAGCGGCGTGAAGGCGCTGTTCGAGTAGGCTGCGACCGTCGTCACGGCGCGTCGTCAGGCGGCGGCGGATCGAGGTCCGCCATCAGCTTCGCCGCCGCCACCAGCCGCTCGAACTCGCCCCGCAGCTCGGCCGGGATGAAGCAGGGCGGCAGCCGCCGGTAGGTCCGTGGCTCGCCGTAGTCCTCCCACCAGCCGAACTCGGTCAGCTCGCGGGCGCTCCGGCACTCGAAGCGGTCTCCGACGACGAAGCCGCGCTCGGCGACCGTGGCGTGGGGACCGTCGAGGATGATCTCGAGCCACCCACGAGGTCGCTGGCGACCTTGCGGCTGGAGGTCCACGACCGCGGGCAGATCGAGGCTCAGGCGGAGCTCGCAGGCGGCGGTCCAGCAGCGACCGTCCTCGTCGGATAGCTCGTTCCGGCTCACCCCATAGCGCAGGGTCAAGACCATGGTGGTCCCGTCGAGCTCGGCCTCCCGGTACCGGACCACGGATCCGGGGTGGCTCCAGTGAGCCCCGCCGGACGAGACGGCATCGATCCAGCCGGAGTTCTCGAACACCGGCACGTCGGAGGCCTCGAAGCCGCTCCAGAGCTTCACCCGGGCCAGTCCGGTGAGGCCCTGCTCGAAATCGCGCCAGGCGCCGCGGAGTTCCTGACGGGCGTCGGTGGTGTCGGCCGGGCTGGCGTCGACGAGGCCGAGGATGGCGATGGCGGTGACGATGGCGAGTGTCGTGCGCATGGCTCCTCCCTGGGCCGCATGGTGCGGCGTCACGAATGACGATAACGTATCGAGGACGAGTTGGGCACGGTGATCCCGACCGAGCGGCGCGATCACCCCCTGCGATGGGAGCTCGCCACGATCACACTCGGCCGTGCCACCGGAACCGGAGAACCCGACGTGCCGGACATCCCCACCCCATGCATCGGCGTCTGCGAACTGGAAGACCGCACCGGCCTGTGCCGTGGCTGCCAGCGCACGCTCACCGAGATCGCGACCTGGGGACAGATGGACCCTGACCACCGACGTGCGGTGCTCGACGAGCTGCCCCGACGCCGAGGTGGCCGGCAGACACCTCCCGACGACGGGTGCTGACCGTCAGCGCCGACTTGGCGCGGGCCGGCATCCCGATCAGTCCGTCACGACCGGATGACACACCCCATCACTTCACCAGCACCATCTTCCGGCTGCCCGCCTCGCCGGCCACCTCGAGCCGGTAGAGGTACACGCCGCTGGCCACCTGCTCGCCCGTGTCGCTGCGGCCGTCCCAGGTGAAGCTCTGCGGTCCAGTCGCGAACTCGCCGGTGAACAGGGTGCGCACCAGCCGGCCCTGCGCGTCGAACACGCGCAGCGAGCCCGGGCCCGCCCGGTGCACGGTGAAGCGGATGTCCGTGCTGGGGTTGAACGGATTGGGCACGTTGGCCAGGCCAGTCAGGCCGGCCGCCGGCAGGTCGCCCACGCCCACCGGCGTGGTGAGCTCGTCGATGGGCAGGATCTGCGGGCTGCCCGCCGCGTCGTGGTTCCACGGATCGAGGCCGAAGCCGCGGTTGCCGTCGAAGCCCTCGTACGCGCCGTCGACGAGGTACTTGTACTCGGTGAACAGGCTGCTCCCGACGGGGAAGACCACGGCCACGGTGTAGACGCCGTCGTCAGCCGTCTCGTCGGGGGCGATACCGTCGTCGAACATCGGGTTGAGCGACGGGACGTCCCAGCTGAAGGCCGGCGGGTCGCCCGGCGTCTCGGTGCCGTTGACGGCGAAGGTGCGGCCGTCCTGCGGCGTGTTGGTGGCGTCGAGACGGAAGACCACCTCCACCGCATCGAAGGTGATCGTGCAGTAGTCCCAGACGTAGAGCGGCAGCACCAGCGGACCCAGGTCGCCGCCGATGACGTCGAATTCCTCGTCGTCGAGGAAGACGTCGCGGTCGCCCTGGCCGAAGCACTCGTACTCGCCGTTCAGACGGAACTTGTAGAGGACGTCCTTCTGGCTGCCCTCGGAGAAGCGGACCGCGGCCGTGTACACGAGGTCGCCCGCCACCTCGTCCTGGCCCTGGCCGTCGTCGGTCATCACCACCGCCGGCGGCCACGCCTGGTCCAGGGGCGCCACGTTGCCGGCGATGGCCACGGTGTCCGAGGCCGCCGGCTGCACGTCGCTCATGTCCACGGTGAAGATGACGTCGATGGGGCCGGTGGTGAACTGCGAGGGGTCCTCGTCGTTCCACCAGACGTCGATCAGGTCGCTCGCCTCGCCGTCGACGGTGACGGTGTGCGACCGGTTGCCGGGCATCGGCTCGTAGGTCTCGCAGTTGTGCACGAACTTCCACTCGAAGGTCAGGCTCGCGCCGCCCTCGCCGTCGCCGGGGGCGGAGAAGCGTCCGGCCCACTCGTACACGCCGTCGCCCTGGTCGGCCATCTCGGCGCCGTCACACAGGGCCCAGGTGAGCGGCCAGGTACCGCCCTCGACGGTGAAGCCGTCGGGCGGACTGCTGCTGTCCTCGAGGTAGACGCTCATGCGCCCGCGGAACAGGACCTCCTTCCAGAGGAAGTCGGCGCTGGCGCCAGCCTCGATCTCGTTGCCGGCGAGGTCGCTCACGCCGCTGACGTTGATCGTGTAGAGGTCGGCCGAGATCGGCAACGCGGCGGCGAGGGACAGCTCGACCACGTCCGGCTCGCCATCGGGAATCGTGGCCGCGGCGATCGTGGCGCCGGCCAGCGCGTAGTTCGCCACCTCCTCGGCACCGGCGCCGATGGCCTCGTCGAAGCGGACGTACGCGAGCTGGTCGCCCCGCATGCCGGCCTCCACCACGGACGGCGGGATCTCGTCGGTGGCATCGAGGATGGTGAACGGGAACATCTCGGTCATGGGCACCGGCTCGTCCACGTCGAAGGTCGTCCCATCGGGAGTCGAGAGCTGGACCGCGTCGTTGGCCGCGGCATCGAGGGGGCCCTTGGTGCCTCCATCCTGGGTGACCCAGACCTCGACGTTCACCGCATCGCCCACACCGACGCCGAGCAGGGCCAGCGAGATGGCGTACTCGCGGAAGCCGGTGTCCGTGGGCACCCCGAGGTTGCCCGGCCCGGCGGTGATCTCGTCCCAGGTGCCGGGGCCGGGGTTCCACTCGTAGCTCGCCTGCCAGTCGCTGTCGAGGTTGATGTAGAAGTAGAAGTCGGGCTTGTTCGGCGCACCCGACCACTCGAGCTGGCGCGACCACGGATCGCTGACGCCGCCGAACGTGGTGCCGACGTCGATGGCCACGCCGAGCTGGACGGTGCCCCAGCCGCCCTGGTCGTGCTCGTAGCCGAGGTAGAGGTTGTTCGCGTCGTTGGTCAGGTAGACGTTGCCGAGGTCGACCTCGGCGTACTGGGTATCGCCGCCGTCGGCGTCGATCAGGTTGGCCGGGGCGAAGTCGTTCTCGCCGTCGATCGCGATGGTCTGCACGACCTGGGCCGGGGCCGCGACGGCGAGCAGCGCGACGACGACCGGGGCGAGGATCAGGGGATGACGCATGGTCTCGGGCCTCCTCATTTGACCAGCGTGAGCGTGCGGGTGCTCACCTGGCCGCGGTGTTCGAGTCGTCCGTGGTAGGTGCCCGCGGCCACGGGGCGGCCGGCGTGGTCGCGGCCGTGCCAGCGGACCGCATGGCGCCCCGCACGCAGCGGCTCGTCCACGAGCGTGGCGACGCGGCGGCCGCGCGCATCGAAGATCGCCAGCTGCACGGGCGCGACCGGACCGGCCGGCACCTCGAAGGCGAGGGTGGTGGACGGGTTGAAGGGGTTGGGATAGGGCGGCCGCAGCGCGAGCGCCGGGGCCGGAAGATCGGGCGCGGCGACGGCATCGAGGGGATCGGGCGCACCGTCGCCGTCGGCGTCGACCGTGAGGGTCCAGACCGTGTCGATCACCGGCAGCGAGGCCGCCTGGTTGCTGGGCGCCGAGTCGCCGCCCAGTTCGCCCTCGGGCTCGGGGTCCCAGCACAGCGACGCGACCAGCGCGATCTCCGTTCCGGGCGGCACCTCGCCGTCGCCCAGGCCGTAGAGGAGCGACCACGGGATGGCGATCTCGCTGCCGCCGTCGGCGCCGTGGAGGTGATCGGGGTCGAAGGCCATGCCGACGTTGCCCGAGCCGTCGATGGCCTCGGTGGCCGAGACGATCTTCCAGAACGACTGGCTGTCGTACGGGCCCTGGTGCTGGTAGGCGCCGTACATCCAGTCGACCGCGAAGCCGGGCGCGGTGAACACGGCGCCGCGCTCCCAGGCGTCGATGGCGGTGAGGTCGGTCTCGCCATTGCCGCTGCCGGGGTCGACGTCGAGGAACAGGAGCCAGCTGTTGTCGTGCACGATGCCCTCGATGCCAATGTACAGGAACAGCTCGTCCCAGGTCACGTGCAGCCGCTCGAGCTCGTTCTCGCTGGTCCACTCGCTGTCGCCCGCATCGTCGAGCGCGTGGTCGGACCACTCGCCGTCGGCAAACAGGCCGTCGATCGTCACCCGCATGTCCTCGTACACGAGGACCTCGCCCGCGGTCCACGGGTTCGGGTTCTCGTGCCAGTCCTCGATGGCGCCGGGCTCGAGCACGACGCGCAGGGTCGCCTCGTCCAGGGCGTTGATCGCATCCACGTGCGCGGGGTCGACGACGACCTCGACGAACCAGACCCAGCCCACCTGGGCCACCTGCGCGATGCCGTCGAGCGAGACCTCGGGCAGCCCGTCGCCGTCGTCGTCGAAGCCCATGAGCGCGACGTCGGCGGTCGACTCCTCGATGGGCTGATCGAAGTAGACGCGCAGCCGGCCGCCCGGATGCCAGGTCGCCCAGTCCACGCGCGGTCCGATGGTGTCCACGAGCGAGGCGGCGCAGCTCTGCAGCTCGGCGACCTGGCCATCGACGGGCGCCGAGGTCCGACCGGCGTACAGGCGCACCTGGAAGGTGCCGTGCATGTATATCTCGTCGCCCTTCATCAGGGTCCCGGTGAAGTCGAGCTGATGGCCGGCGCCCTCATGGCCGAGCACCCAGCCCACGGTGAGGTCCGTGTTCGGATTGTGCTGGCCGACGTACTGCGCCTGGTAGCCCGGCCACACCCGCTCCATCTCGGCGTTCTCGACCAGGTCGACCAGCGACGGCGACCAGCCCGCCTGGATCCAGTGCGGGTGGGCGCCCACGCGGTAGACGGCCTCGAGCCAGGGCTCGCCCTCGTTCAGGGTGATCTCCTTGCTGACCTCGAGGTACTCGGCCGCGATGGTGACCGTGCCGTCGGTGCCGTCGCCGTCGACCACCGTGAGCTCGTACGGCTGATGCTGGTAGTTCGGGCCCACGTCGCTGAACGCGGCCACGTGATTGACGTCGTTGAAATCGGCGGTCGTGCCGGGCCAGTAGGCGTTGTCGATGCCGATGGCGGTGTCGGCGTACCCCGGCCCCTTGACGAACAGGTTGGTGCAGCGGCCGCCGGTGGCCTCGAACACGGCCAGCAGGCGGTCGTTGTGGACGACGATCTCCTGGTAGCCGTCGTTGTCGATGTCGGCGAAGTAGGCGGCGGTGGTGCTGGCGTACTGGCCGTCGGCCCAGCGGGCGGCCTCGGCGTAGATCGAGGCCTGCTTGATGTGGCCGGCGTAGTTCTGCTGCCAGCCCGAGATGGGTCCGCCCAGGCCGTCGTGCCAGCCCAGCTCGTAGAGCATGGACATGAGCACGTACCAGCCGGCCTCGGCGATGGCGTTGTCCGGGGCCGCCGACAGGGCGGTGTAGGCGTCGTGCCAGAGCGTGCCGTAGTCCTTGCAGTTGCCGCCCTGGCCGGCGCAGTCGCCGTCACCGTCGCCGCCGGTGGCGTACGGCACCCAGCTGGCCCAGTGGGTGTACCAGGCGTTGTCGTTGCCGCCGTAGCCGTCCGGACCGCCGATCTCCCAGTAGGTGCCCGGCTGCGGGTCGAGGGTCTGGCCGGTGAAGTCGGGGTTGGCCACGGCATCGGCGAGCTTCCAGGTGCGGAGCCAGGCGCTCTCCTGGTCGAGCTTGCCCACCAGCCAGTCGTAGGTCTCGCTGGCGAACGGCGTGTCCTCGGCCCAGCCGCCCATCTCGGCCACGGCCTCCCAGTCCTCGGCCAGCACGGCGATGCGGTACGGGCCCACGCCCGAGTCGGCGATGCCGACCAGGATGTCCAGGGCGGCCTGGCCGTTGCCGCCGATCACGTTCCCGGTGAACTGGCGGTCGCGCGGGATCAGGCGCAACCCGTTGCTCGTGAGCGTGTGGATCTGGTGGTTGTCGTGGCCGGCGAGGTGGACGTCGTCGTCGAGGATCACCGCGCCCACGCCGTGCGGCTGCCAGTCGTCGCCGATCCAGTCGCTCACCCCGCTCGAGGGATAGCCGCCGGTGTCCAGCCACACGCGTTCGGGCACCCAGGCCACGGTCGGGGCCTCGCCGTAGCGCGCGACCACGGCCGCGGTCTCGGTGGCCACGGCCCATTCGTTCATGGGGTCCTCGACGAACGGCATGATGTGCTGCGCGTACGCCGAGGTGAGCATGCCGACCCAGCCGCCGGCGACCCCGCTCGCGAGCCAGCCGTTGAAGTCGAGGGGGTCGCCCTCGTTGCGGGCCCAGTCGGCGACGGTCATCAGCGTGCCCGAGAGGTGCACGTTGACCGGGATGGCGAGCTGCTCGTGGATCTCGAGGGCCTCGTCGAAGCCCGAACCGTCGGGGTCGTCGGCCCGGCCGTGGAACACGTCGGTGTAGCCGAGGCCCTGGTTGCCATGCAGGACGAGCGCGCAGCTGGCCTCGATGTCGCGGGCCGGGGGCCAGGCGCACGCGACGCGGTCGCCCCCGGAGGTGGTGATCGTGAAGGCGACGCGGCCGCGTGCCAGGAGGTCGCCGGGCAGGGGGATCAAGAGGGCGTCGCGGTCGCGCGTGGCGTCGCGGCCGCGCGGCTCGAGGTGGTCGCCCCGCAGGGCGAGCTCGACGGTGGCGAGGTGGCGGCCGCCGGCGTCGATCGAGACCGTGAGGGGATCGAGGCTCGCGGGTCGGTCGCGGTGATCACCGAGCGCGGTGAGGTCGCGTCCGAGATGGAGCATCGCCACGCGCAGGCGCGGCTGGTCCGTGCCCGCGAGGAGCGAGACCGACAGGATGTCGGCCGCCGGCGCGACGCCGGGTTCGCCGACCGGGTCGACGGCGAGGACCTCCGCGTCGGCGGTCGCCATCGCGATGCCGAGGAGCAGGAACAGGGACGACCAGCGGCGCATGGCGACGACTCCCGGTGGCGCAGACGGTGCCGAGGGCGCGGGCAGCGCATTGTATCAAAATCGGCCACCTGCGATCAACAGCCGTCGCGGGGTCGTCCGGGGCTCAGGATCGCCCACCCTCGGTCGAGCCCGCCGGATCGACCGCGTGCTCGAGCAGGTCGATGAACGAGACGACCTCGAGCGCCCGCTCGTGGGTCGCCGCCAGCACCACCGGCGGTGCCTCGCCGGCCTCCAGGGCCTCCTGCCAGCGGGCGGCGCACAGGCACCACCGGTCGCCGGCGCGGAGGCCGGGAAAGCCCCAGCCCGGGTTCGGCGTGCTCAGGTCGTTGCCGACCGAGCTGCTGAAGGCGAGGAACCCCTCGGTCACCACCGCGCAGACGGTGTGCGAGCCGAGATCGTCCTCGCCGGTGTGGCAGGAACCGGTCCGGTAGAAACCGGTCAGCGGGTCGCGGCCGCAGGGTTCGAGCGCGCCGCCGAGCACGTTCTTCTGGTCGTTCATGATGGTCGGATCTCTCCTGTCGCGAGTGACGCGTCGCTCCTTATACTTGATCAACTTAGTAAGATATAGAGAGATCGCCGCCGCTCAGAAGCGGTAGCCGAGGGACACGCGCACGCCGGGCGACGGCCTCGGCGGCAGCAGCGCCTCGGCCTGCGCGCGCGCGTCGTCGCGATCGAGATCCGGGCCCGCCATGAGGTAGACGATGCCGCCGACGGCGATGGTCGCCGCGCCCGAGAACAGGAGGGTGGCGCCGAGGTCGGTCATGTCGTCGGTGGCGTTCTCGTCGATGAGCAGCGACCAGCCCAGCAGCGCGCTCACCGCGCCCAGCGAGCCGATCGTTCCCCCGACGCGGCGCACCGGGGCGCGCTGGTCGCGGTCGGCCCAGATCAGCGAGTCGGTCAGGGCGATGGCACGGTAGGTGCGGCGACGCTCGATGGTCGCCAGCCGGTCGCGGGCGAGCAGGACGTCGAGGTCGGGCAGCGCGTCGGCGCGGCGGACGAGCCGGAACCCGAGCCAGGGCGCGCGGAACCCGGGCGCCCCCCATTCGCGTCCCGTCAGATCGATGCCGCGGATCACGCGCCGTCCGGCCGCATCGCGGCCCAGGGGGTCGACCATGGTGTCGGGCCGCGCCGCCTGGTAGCCGTCGGTGCACCACTCGAGCACCTCGTCGAGCATCCCGCGCAGTCCGAGGTCGTTGGGCGCCGCGTCGCCGACGGGCCCGAGCGGGGCGATGTCCTCGGGCAGCAGGCAGCGGCCGCCGCAGCGCGCGGCCCACTCCCACTCCGCCTCGGTGGGCAGCCGCCAGCCGCTGGCCTCGCGATCGAGCACCGTCCGGCCGCCGTCGTGGCCATACGCCGGTTCGAGCGCGTCCTCGCGGCTGCGCCAGTTGGCGTAGGCGACCGCATCGCCGAAGGAGATCTGCACCACCGGCCAGAGGTCGGTCTGCGGGTGACCGGGGTCGTCCCAGCTAGCGCCAGGTATCGTGTCGGTGGCGGTCGCATGGCCGGTGGCCGCGACGAAGCGGCGGAACTCGCCGACGGTCACCACCGCTGGCTCGACCAGGAGGGGGATCGTCAGGGCGACGTGCACCGGCTCGCCGTCGAGCCCGGTCGTCGTGTAATCGCCCGGCGGGACGGCCACGGGCTCGCGCGCGGAGGACGTCACGCTCAGCAGCAGCACGCCGGTCATCGCGAGGGCCACCGTCCGCGCGCCAGGTCGACTCATCGCCCACTCCAGAGCTCGAGCACGGCCGAGACCTGGCCCGCGCCGCAGCCGACCGCACCGGGGTCGTGCATCAGGTAGCGCTCGCACCCCCGCGAGAGCTGCGCCTGGAGCGTGCGCACCCCCGGCACCTGCAGCCGGCCCACCGGATCGAGCTCCTGCACCCGGTGCCAGAAGTAGGCCAGCAGCTCGTCGCGCCGGTCGGGCGACTGGCGCCAGAACCAGGTGATCTCGTCGCAGCCCCAGACGCACTCGGGCAGCTCGCACCCGCCGGCCGACGGCCCGGCGTACCCGTTGTCCAGCTCGACCAGGTAGCGCTGGCTCTCGACGTGCGTGCCCGACGGCGTCACCCCGCCACGGCTGCGGCCATAGATGGCGTCGAGGAAGCCCGCCTCGAGGACCACGTCCTCCCGGGCCGGGTCGCCCACCTCCCGCGGCCGCAGCGGGAACGAGTGGAAGTCGAGCAGCAGCCGCCCGTCGAGCACCACGCCGTGCGTGTGCGCGTCGAGCATGACCCAGCCGCGGCGCGCGTTGGCCGCGGCGTACTCGCGGATGCGCCGCAGGAGGACCTCGGTGCGGCGCAGGCCGGGATCGTGGGCGGCCATGCGCTCGAGATTGCCGAGGTGGATGGCCTCGATGCCGGCATCGAGGTAGAGGGTCGCCAGGTGGTAGAACCAGAGCTGGGTCTCGGTGCGCGTGATGTCCGGGACGGCCGCCTCCCGTTCCCAGCCCGGGAACCAGTCGGGCTCGGCGGTGGCCGGCAGCATGGCGTCGAAGTCGAACGCGCGGTGCTCGACCGGCTGGCCGAAGGCCGCGAGCACCTCCTCGGGCACCTTCACCCGCTCGACGTCGCGGCTGACGAACTCGAAGATGCAGCCCTGGACCACCGCGTCGGGTGCCAGCTCGTGAACGGCGGCGACGCGGAACCGCAGGGCCCCCAGGCTGCGCAGCATCAGGTGCTCCCAGCCCCAGACCAGGGCGGCGCGCCCGACGAGCGTCGGCTGCAGCTCGTCGATCAGCTCCAGGTTCTCCGTCCACATGGACTGCGCCCACCGGTACGAGTGCAGGATCTCACCCATGGTGACCGCGCGTTCGAGGGTCGCGGCCACCATCGAATCGGGCGGCGCGCCCTCGACCGGCACCAGCGGGGCCAGGGGACGACTCGCGCACCCGACGAGCAGCGCGAGGATCAGCGGGACGATCACGAGCCTCATGAGGGAATGGTACGGCGCGGCGCGGCCCCTGTCATGGTCGGACGA
>WJIQ01000096.1 GCA_014730255.1 bacterium
CGAGGTCGTGGCCCTGGGACATGGAGACGGACGGTCCCTTCAGGGTTGCGATGAGATCTCGGATTCCTGTTGACGATGGGCCCGACCCTAGAGGGTTTTCCGGAAAGATGCAACCCCGTCTCAGCGGAGGAACCGCGCGAATTCGACGCCCCCGGCCAGGTAGCGGACCCGCCCCCCGCGCCTCGCGACGATCAGCCGGGCGGCCTCGACGCTGCGCGGCCCCTTGGCGCAGACGACCACGACGTCGCCGTCAGGCAGATCGGCGAGCCGGCCGCGCAGATCCTCGAGCGGCAGGTTGGTGACCTCCGGCCAGGCGGAGGCCTCGTCGCCCTCGAACTCGGCCACCGTGCGCACGTCCACGACCGTGCACCGGTCCACGTCGGCGCACGGGGCGTGCTGACCCACCGGATCGCCGCAGGCGTTGAGCGCGGCGGCAGCCAGGCCGTGCAGCGGGTCGAGGGCCGCGTTGAACGGCGGCGAGTAGCACCACTCGACGTCCAGCAGGTCCTCCAGTGCGGCGTCCTGCCGCAGCAGCGAGGCGAAGACATCCACGCGCTTGGTCACGTCGCCGAGGCCGACCGCCTGCAGGCCCACCAGCCGCTGGCAACCCTCCTCGTAGACCACCTTGAGGTAGAGCTTCTGCTGCTCGGGGTGGAAGACGCTGCGATCGTTGAAGACGCCCCACGCCGACTCGACGGCGAACCCCGCCTCGCGAGCGGCGTGCTCGGTCAGACCGGTGGCGGCGGCGTTCAGGTCGGCGGCCTGGACGGCGAGCGAGCCGACCACGGCGCCGAACTCCGCATCGCGCCCGGCCAGGACGTCCCCCGCGACCCGACCCTGCCGGCTGGCGAGCGAGCCCATCGGCAGCACGCCGATGGCGCCGGTCACGTGGTGCACCAGCTCGATGCAGTCGCCGGCGGCGAGGATGTCCGGATCGCTCGTGCGCAGGTTGGCGTCGACCACCAGGCCGCGGGCATCGCCCAGCGCCAGACCGGTGGCCGCCGCGAGCGACGTCTCGGGCCGGACGCCCAGCGCGACGACCGCCCGGTCGGCCGCGAGCGTCTCGCCGCCCTCGAGCACGACCTGCGCGCGGCCCTGCTCGGTGGTCGCCGACGTGACCGCCGCGTCGAGCCGCAGGGTCACCCCGGCCCGCCGCAGATGCCCCTCGACGAGCCGCGCCATCTCCGGATCGAGCACGGCGGGCAGCACCTGCGAGGCCGCCTCGACCAGGGTGACGTCGATCTGCCAGCGCTCGCGCAGGACCCCGGCGATCTCCAGGCCCATCAGCCCGGCGCCGAGGACCGCGACGTGGTCGACCTCGCCGGTGCGCAGGCCCGCGCCCAGGGCGGCGATCGCATCGGGCGACCCGCCGCAGGCCACCGCCGCGCCCGGCCGGATGCCGTCGGGCACGTGCGGACGGCTGCCGAGGGCGTAGACCAGGTGGTCGTACATCAGCATGTGGCGCGACTCGTCGGCCACCGCGCGCAGCGAGACCGCCCGCTTGTCGCGGTCGATCCCGAGCACCTCGTACCCGCAGAGCACCTCGATCTCCCGCGTGCGCGCGAACCAGTCCGCGTCACGGATCGCGCCGTAGTTCGTCCGCCGCAGGTCCTCGACCTCCGGCACGTCGCCGCCCAGGAAATAGGGCAGGCCGCAGGGGTCGTAGCTGATGAACGATCGGCGGTCGACGACGGTGATCGCGGCGGTGGGCAGCAGCCGGCGCGCACGCGCGGCCGCCTTCAGGCCGGCGGTGCCGGCCCCCAGCACGACGATGCGGGGCTGGGACATGGCGTGCTCCCTCTGGCGGTCTCAGACGCAGCCCTCGGGCTTGTCGAGGCCGGCCACCTTGCAGGCGCTCCGGGTCGGTCCGCCGGGGAAGAGACGATAGATCGCGGTGAGCTTGAACCCGGTTTCCTTGCAGAGCTTGCGGATCATGGGCACCGACCCGAACTCGCCGTGGTGCCAGCGCAGGTAGCGGATGACCGTCCAGTGGTCGTCGGTCAGCTCGTCGATGCCGTCGGCGTGGGCCAGGACCCGCGCCACATGGTCGTTCCAGACCTCCGGATCGGCCAGGTAGCCGTCGTCGTCGACCTCGACCGTGATCCCGTCGTGGGAGATCGTGGGCATCGCCGGCCCTCCTCGGTTCCTCGGTGGTGTGCTAGTCCTCGGTGATGGTCTGAAGGGCCTCGGGGGCGAGGATCTCGACCTCGCGGCGCGTGACCCGGACGATGCCGTCCTCGCGCCACCGCCGCAGCAGGCGGCTGAACGTCTCGGGCGTCATGCCCAGGGTGCGCGCCAGGTCGGCCTTGCTGCCCGGCAGGACGACCTGGTCGGCGGCCCGGCCGCCGGTGCCCTGCTCCCAGGCCAGCTCCAGGAGCCGGCCGGCCAGCCGCGCCGGGGCGGGCCGCGAGCTGAGGGTCTCGATGTGGCCGACGAACCGCCGCAGCCGCTTGCTCAGCGTCGCCAGCATGCGCAGCAGGA
Source organism: bacterium (assembly GCA_014730255.1). Classification (GTDB taxonomy): domain Bacteria; phylum Krumholzibacteriota; class Krumholzibacteriia; order LZORAL124-64-63; family LZORAL124-64-63; genus Glo-17. Next base: position 2,482 of record WJIQ01000096.1, read on the forward strand.
CCTCCGGCCGCTCCGCGCCGAGCCCGATGAACTCGTCGCGCGGCAGGTAGACCGCCTCGGCCACCGGCGCGGCGGCCGCGGCGTTGGCCGGGAACGTCCCGCCCTCGAACACCGGCACCTCGCCGACCACGTCCGGCGGGCCGAACAGGTGGATCATGCGCCGCGCCCCGTCGCCGCCGGACCGGTAGACCTCGACGCGCCCGCGGGTGATCACGAACATGCCCGCCGCCGGCGTGTCCTGCCGGAAGAGCAGCTCGCCGCGATCGTAACGGCGATGGGAGGCCAGGCCACCCACGGTCAGCAGGTCGTCGGACTCGAGCCCTGCGAAAAGGTCGCAGCGCACGAGGAGGTCGGCCTTCTGCCGGGCAGTGCGGCGCAGCTTCTCCATGGGCACCAAGATGATCCCGATCCTTGATCCGGGTCAAGGCCCGTTCGGCCGCAAACGCCGATATTGTTGGCGAATCCAGATCTTGGTTCGTTCATTGGAGGATGTCATGAGGACCCGCAAGATCATCCGCATCGACGAGGATCTGTGCAACGGCTGCGGCGACTGCGTGACCGGCTGCGCCGAAGGCGCCTTGCAAATCGTCGACGGAAAAGCGAGACTGGTGCGAGACGATTATTGCGATGGCCTCGGTGACTGCGTCGGCGCCTGCCCGACCGGCGCGCTGACCATCGAGGAACGCGAGGTCTCCGACTACGACCCCGACGCCGCCCGCGCCCACGTGGCCCGGACCCGCGGCGCCGAGGGGCTGGCCGCCTTCGACGAGGCGGCCGCACGGCACGCCGGCCCGCCGCAGGGCGGCTGCCCGGGCACGAGAATGCGGGTGCTCCCGAACGCTGACGACGGCGTCTCCCCCTCCTCCCCCAACCCGTCGCCGGTCGAGGGGGCACCCGCTTTCTCCACCGTCTCCCCCGCTGGCCCGACCGCCACCGGCAGCGACGCCGGACCCGCCGGACCCTCCGGACCCGCCAGTTCCGCCAGTTCCGCCAGCGAGCGCGGCGCCCCCGGCGACCCCGGCGACCCCGGCACCATCCAGCCCGGACGGCTCGGCCAGTGGCCGGTGATGCTGCACCTGGTCCCGCCCGGCGCGCCCTTCCTGAAGCATCGCGAGCTCTGCGTGCTGAGCACCTGCGCCCCGGTGGCCATGCCCGACGCCCAGTGGCGCTTCGTGCGCGGCCGGGGCGTGGTGGTCGCCTGCCCCAAGCTCGACCGCACCGACGGCTACCTGGAGAAGCTGACCGCGATCCTCGGCGAGCCGACCATCCCCCGCGTGGTGATCGCCCGCATGGAGGTCCCCTGCTGCGGCGGTCTGACCGCGCTCGTGGTGCGCGCCGCCGAGGCGGCCGGCCGCCCGGACCTCGAGGTGGTCGAGGCGACCGTCGGCGTCCGAGGCGACCTGCTCGACCAGCGGGTGGTGCGCCCGGCGACGGGCTGACGCGCGGCGACGGTCGGCGGCCCCTCCGCAGGACGCATGCCCGCCATACGAACGGCGAACTTGCCAGCGCGCCATTCCTCTGCAACCCTGCGGGGGCGATCATCCGTACCAGAGTCCGACGACCGCTCGCCCCGCCCGGCCTCCGCCGGCGTGCGAGGCGCGCGCCCCGACACCCGGAACCCAGGAGGCAATTCCGTGCGCCGACTCATCCTGATCCTGGCCGCCCTGATGGTGGTGGCCGCCGCCAGCGCGTCCGCCATGACCGCCGACGAGCTGATCGACAAGGCCCTCGACGCCCAGGGCGGCGAGAAGGCCCTGAAGGCCGTCGAATCCATGAAGGCCACCGGCAAGTTCATCGCCATGGGCATGGAGTTCCCGTTCACCATGGTGCAGGCCCGCCCCAACAAGATGCGCATCGACGCGGACATCAACGGCCAGATGATGGTCCAGGTCTGGGACGGCGAGAAGGGCTGGATGATCAACCCGATGATGGGCACGACCGAGCCGCAGGACATGGGCCCGGTCGAATCGAAGAGCTTCAAGCTGCAGGCCGACCTCGACGGCCTGCTCGTCGATTACGCCGACAAGGGCTACACCGTGGAGTACGTCGGCGAGGACGAGGTCGAGGGCACGCCCGTCTACCACCTGAAGCTCGACACCCACGAGGACCTCGTGGTCGACATGTTCCTCGACCAGGAGTACCACCTGCTGATCAAGCAGACCGGCACCATGGCCATCGAGGGCCAGGAGGTCTCCTCGGACACCTACATGAGCGACTTCAAGGAGGTGGGCGGCCTCGTCATCCCCCACGCCATCGAGACCCGCATGGGCGGCCAGACGGTCAACAACATCCAGCTCGAGACCGTCGAGCTGGACGTCGAGGTCGACGAGGGCCAGTTCGAGAAGCCGGCCGCGTCGAAGTGACCTGACCGCGCGGTGACCGTGACCAGGGGCCGGCCCGGACGGCCGGCCCCACCGACCGGAGGGTGCCGTTGATGCGGACGATGATGCTGCTCGCCTTGACCCTGACCACCCTGGCCGCGACCGCCGGCGGCGCCGCGGCCGACCAGCCCGCCCCGACCGACGATCCCGGCATCCCCATCGAGACCGCGGTGTTCGGCGCGCTGAAGGCCCGATCCATCGGGCCGGCCACGATGAGCGGCCGCGTCGCCGCCCTCGATGCCGTGGCCAGCGACCCGCGCCTGGTGTACGTGGGCGCCGCCAGCGGCGGCGTCTGGAAGTCCGACGACGGCGCGGTCACCTTCGAGCCCGTGTTCGACGACCACGACCAGTCCATCGGCGCCATCGCCATCGACCAGGCGCGGCCGGACACGGTCTGGGTGGGCACCGGCGAGCCCTGGGTGCGCAACAGCGTCTCGGTGGGCGACGGCGTCTACCGCTCCACCGACGGCGGCGAGTCGTGGCACCACATGGGCCTGGCCCGCACCGAGCGCATCGGCCGTATCGCCCTCGATCCGGTGGACTCGAGCACCGTCTACGTGGCCGCCCTCGGCCACCTCTGGAACGCCAACGAGGACCGCGGCCTGTACCGCACCCGCGACGGCGGCGAATCGTGGCAGAAGGTCCTCCACGTGGACGAGGACACCGGCTGCGCCGACGTGGCCGTGGTGCCGGGCGCGCCGAGCGTCGTCTTCGCCGCCATGTGGGAGTTCCGGCGCGCGCCCGACTTCTTCCACTCTGGCGGTCCGGGCAGCGGGCTGTACCGCTCGGTCGACGGCGGCGAGACCTGGGAGCGCCTCGCCGAGGGCCTGCCCGAGGGCGAGCTGGGCCGCATCGCCATCGCGGTCTCCCCGGCCAGGCCGGGCCGCGTCTACGCCCTGGTCGAGTCCCAGGACACCGCCCTCTACCGCTCCGACGACCTGGGCACCACCTGGCAGCGCATCAACGAGGACGACGACGTCGACGAGCGACCGTTCTACTTCGGCCTGGTCGTCGCCGACCCTGTCGATCCGGACCGGGTCTACAAGCCCGGCTTCCTGCTGCGCACGAGCAGCGACGCGGGCGAGGACCTCAGGCCCCTCGGCGGCTGGGTCCACGTCGACTACCACGCCCTGTGGATCGACCCCGGCGACCCCGAGCACCTGATCTGCGGCAACGACGGCGGCGTGTACGTCAGCTACGACCGCGGCGGCTCGTGGCGCCACTGCCGCAACCTGCCCATCTCCCAGTTCTACCGCGTGGCCGTCGACCAGCGGAAGCCCTACCACGTCTACGGCGGCCTGCAGGACAACGGCTCGTGGACCGCGCCCAGCCGCTCGCCCGGCGGCATCGAGAACGGCGACTGGGACAACGTCGGCGGCGGCGACGGCTTCGAGACCCTGCCCGACCCCCGCGACCCGACCATCGTCTACTGGCAGTACCAGGGCGGCAACCTCGCCCGCCGGCACATGGACACCGGCGACAACAAGGACATCCAGCCCAAGCCCGGCCCCGGCGACGAGGAGTTCCGCTGGAACTGGAACACGCCCCTGGTGACGAGCCCCACCGTGCCCGAGCGCCTGTACACCGGCAGCCAGTACCTCTTCCGCTCGACCGACCGCGGCGACAGCTGGGAGCGCCTGTCCGGCGACCTGACCACCGACGACCCCGACCTGCAGCGCCAGCACCAGTCGGGCGGCCTGACCATCGACAACACCACGGCCGAGAACCACTGCACCATCTACACCATCAGCGAGTCGCCCCACGACCCGGCCGTGATCTGGGTGGGCACCGACGACGGCCAGCTGCAGGTGACCGACGACGGCGGCGAGAGCTGGCGCGAGGTCTCCGGCCGCGTGCCCGACCTGCCCGACGGCGCCTGGGTGAGCTGCGTCGAGGCCGGCCGCCACGACCGCCGGACCGCCTACGTCACCTTCGACGATCACCGCCGCGGCGACATGGCGCCGTACGTGTACGTGACCCGCGACCTGGGCGAGACCTGGCAGCCGCTCGTGACCGGCGAGCTCGAGGGCTACGCCCATGTGATCCGCCAGGATCCCGTCCGCGCGGACCTGCTGTTCCTGGGCACCGAGTCGGGATTGTTCATCTCGCTGGACCGCGGTCGCCACTGGGCCCACTACGACGAGGACTTCCCCCACGTCTCGGTGCGCGACCTGGCGATCCAGGCCCGCGACGATGCCCTGGTGATCGGCACCCACGGCCGCGGCATCTGGATCATCGACGACTACTCGCCGCTGAGGCAGATCACCGCCGAGGGCCTGGCCCGGGACGTCTTCCTGCTCGAATCGCCGCCCGCGTTCCACGCGACCGGTCGCGGCAAGGCCCACTCGCCGGGCAGCGCCTACTACGTCGCCGGCAACCCGTCGCGCCTGGCGAAGATCATCTACTTCCTGAAGAAGCGGCACATGTTCGGCGACATGAACATCGAGC
>WJIQ01000097.1 GCA_014730255.1 bacterium
CGTATGAGCGCCGGGACTCCTTCTTCGAGACCACGCAACACACGGTCTACTACGACCAGACCGATCCGCTGAACCCGGTGGTGCTCGACCATGTGGTCGCTCCCGCCTCGGACGACCAGAAGGGACTCGCGATCGTCGCTCAGGACGACCACGTGGCCCTGCTGCATTCCTGGCACCGGATCCCCGACCAGAACGAGTGCGTCGAGGAGATCGCGGCGATGACCGCGGATGGGCAGCGTCATTCGCTCATCGTCGGCTGGTGGGCCAGGGCGTGCCTGGTCGGCGACGTCGCGTGGGTTCTCGGGAGCGGTTTCGATGCTCCCTTCGCGCTCCGGTCGTACAAGGTCGGCAGCGGGACCCCGATTCTTCTCGGCGAGACGTATCTCGCGGTCGGACGATGGCTCGCGCCGGTCGATGATCATCTGCTGGTCGACAGCGGCGATGGGGTCGCGGTCTACGACGTCAGCGATCCCCAGGAGCCAGCCTATCGCGGTTTCTACCAGGATGAGTTCCCGATCGATCTGCCGGTCGTGGTCCGGAAACCTCTGCTGATCTCCTCCCATGCCGGCGGGATCGCGCTGCACGAGCTCACCCTGGAATCCGATCCCCTCATCCGTCCGCGGGGGAGGCTTGCCATGGGCACGGCCCCAGCCGTTTTGGAACCCGCAGGCGATCGTCTCGCCGTCGCGTCAGAATCCGGCTGGCGATTGATATCCCTGCAGGATCCGGATCACCCTGCGGAGCTGTGCGATTGGATTCCGGTGACGGCCAGCAGTTTCGTCTGGGGAGACCAGGACCTGTACGTGGACACGCCTGGTGCCGTCTATCGGTACGATCTCGGCGAACCCGGAAACCCGATCTGGGCGGGCCAGAGCCGCTACGCCTCCGGTACCGCCAGCCTCGCGGTTCGGGGGAACCATCTGCTGAACGACGGCCAGATCCTGCCCCTCGATTGCCTCGACGTGGTCGGCGTCCAGGGACCGGGTGACCAGTCGCTGCCGACGGTCGCTGTTGAACTGTTCGTGACGCCCAATCCCTTCAACCCCCGCACCGCCGTCACCTTCACACTGAACCGTGCGGACCACACCACCATCTCCGTCCACGATATCCGCGGCCGCCGTGTCGCCACCCTTGCCGACGCGCGGTTCGAGGCCGGCAACCACAGCCTCAACTGGACGGGACGCGACGACGCGGGCCGCACCCTTCCGAGTGGCGCCTACCTCATCCGCCTGCGTACAAAGACGGCCGTCCGCACCACGAAGGCGGTTCTCCTCCGCTGAGATACCGCTTCTCCATCGGGCCGGGTTTGCAGGGCGTGAGTGGTCGAGCGTGGCGTGGACGTGTCCCTACCGCATATTCCGTCCGCAGTGCCAGCATTCCACTTACACCATAGCGATTCTAGCATACTCGGATGCTCAACATCATCCTGCATGCGCTTCTATCGGCCCTTCGGTCGCGCCGACAACTCGCCCTGGAGGGAGCTTCCGGGTTCTTCGTGTATGCGGATTTCTGGCAAGGGGTTGTGCGGTTTTCGTGGGGCCGGCCGGATTCTCTGTTTTGGGACCGAGAGTTTGGGGGTCGGCGGGAGCGGTCAGGGTTCACGTTTGGACCCCGGAGGGTGGTAGAAAAGCTCTCGAAATCTCCGTTTTATGACCCCCTGAGCCCCGAGGAATCCGTGCCCACGCTCGGCACCCCCTCTCACCGCTTCACCCCCTCGCGCGTCGTTCCTCTGCTTTCTCGCGTGTATGTGAGGGTGGGTGAAATGGGTGAAAGGGCGAAACGGGAGTCGAGAGAGCCAGAATGATGTCGGACGTCCATTGTACATGAGTAAAAAAATAGACTTGACGCGCTCGTCATGGGGCCATATTTAGTCAAGTATGCGAGCACCCAAAGAACAGCAGGCTTTGCGGCAAGCGACCGCGCGCCTCGGCGAACTCCTCGACGTGGCCTCCTCCGAGGTTCGCCCGCGTCAGGACCGGCGAGCCCCAGCGGCCGACGCCATCATCGAGATTGCGGGGACCACGTTCGTCGTCGAGTACAAGAGTTCAGGATCGACCGCGCCGGTCTCCGCCGCGATCGAACAGGTCCGGCGGCTCGCGTCCTCGATAGGGTCGCGCGCCGTCCCTCTCGTCGTCGTTCCGTTCATGGGCCCGGTCGGCCGCCGACGGTGCGAAGACGCTGACGTCGCCTGGCTGGATCTGAGCGGCAACGCGCGGATCGTCGCCCCGGGCATCCGGGTGCTGATCGAGGGCCAGGAGAATCAGTTCAAGAGCCGGGGGAGACCGTCCAGCGCGTATGCCCCCAAGAGTTCGCGCATCTCCCGCTGGCTTCTGATGCACACCGACAATCCGGTGAAACAACGCGATCTCGCGCAGGCGACGGACATGGACGAGGGCTTCACCAGCCGGATCGTCTCTCGGCTGGAGAAGGAGAACTTCATCCTCCGCGGGCAGAACGGAGAGATCAACCTCAGGGACCCGGATCTCCTGCTCGATGCTTGGCGAGAGGCCTATGACTTCTCGATGCACCAGGTCATCCACGGCCATCTGGCCGCCCGTTCAGGCGAGGAGGCGATGCGCTTTCTGGCAGCGGGTCTGCAGAGCCAGGGAGTGCGGTACGCTGCGACAGGACTCGCCGCAGCTTGGCTGCTGACCAAGTTCTCTGGCTTCCGTCTGGTGACGATGTACGTCGCAGAACTGCCGACGTCCGAGGCGCTGGAATCTCTCGGCTTCCGCGAGGAGGAGCGAGGGGCAAATGTGTGGCTCGTCGCCCCCAAGGACGAGGGTGTGTTCCAAGGTTGCGGCGAGCGAGACGGAATCGCGTGCGTGCATCCGGTTCAAGCCTACCTCGATCTCAAGGACCAACCGGAGCGAGCGAAAGAGGCCGCCGAACAACTACGCGCCGAGTTCCTGAACTGGAGTTCTCATGCCTGACAAGCCGTCGACTGCGGATGGATACCACAGCGAACAGGTCGATCTGGTGCGCGCGACGTGCCTGTACGTCGCGACGAAGCTGGGCGACCTGATGGACGACCTCGTGGTCGTCGGCGGTTTGGCTCCGTCGCTGCTCATCGATCAACAAGGGCTTGCCCGAGGCGCCGATCTACACGTCGGAACGCTGGACCTCGACGTGGGACTTTCCGTGGCGCTGCTGGATCACGAGCGGTACCGGACGATTACCAAGAGGCTGCGCAGGGCGGGTTTCACGCAAGACGTCAACGCAGACGGAAATCCGACTCGGCAGCGCTGGAAGATCGAGGGTGTCGGAAAGGTCACGGTGGACTTCTTGATCCCGCCGACACAACCCGATGATGTCGGTGGAGCCCTGCGGAACATCGAGGCCGACTTCGCCGCGCTCATCGCACCGGGGCTTCACCTCGCGTTTCGCGATCGCCGGCCTGTGTCGTTGTCCGGCCAAACCATCATGGGCGAGGACGCGGCCCGGGACGTGTGGGTCTGCGGCCCGGGCGCTTATGTCGTCCTCAAGGCCCTGGCTTTCGACTCACGGGGCGAGAACAAGGATGCATACGATCTGTTCTACGTCGTGCGGAACTTCGGGTCAGGGCTCGAGGACATCGCCGTGTGTCTGCGGCCCCTTCTCGAGGATCCGGCAGGGTCGAAAGCCATCGCCATTCTGCGGCGAGACTTCCTGGATCATAACGGTCTCGGTCCGCGGCGCGTCGCTGAGTTCCTGACGCGCGGAGCTGACGACGCCATTCAGGCGGACGTGGTCGGATTCGCCAGGCAGCTTCTGGAGCGCTGCGATTGAAGTTCGACCATGAGCGAGTCGTTGCTACTGGCGCGAATCTACGAGTGTCTGCCGCTGTCGTGCCCTCGCTGTGGCGAGCCGATGCGGATCATCGCGTTCATCATGGATCGCCGGTGATCGCGCGGATCCTCGGGCATATCGGCGAGCCGGTGGAGGCTCCGGCGGTGTTGCCGGCGCGTTCACCGCCTCAGGGTGAGCTGGAGCTCGTGATGGTCGATCAGACCGATGGCCGGGCCGACTGGCCGGAGATCGATCAGAGTGGCGGCGTCGGCGACGCGGGCTGAGGGATCATCGCCAGGATCGTCGGAGGGGTCGGCGACCCGATCGAGAGCGGGGGTCGTGGAGGTGTGTCTGGCAACGGGGAAGGTCAGGGTTCAGGGGACGGGAATCGGTCCTCGGAGGCGGCGTGGAGGGGTCGTTGGTCGTCGCCTGGTGGTCGGCTGGGGGCGGGGCGTGGTATGATCGACTGGGAATGGGGGGTTGGTTTTACGCCTGAGCCAGCACGACCGGTGGAGATTGAGCGACTCACAGATCAGAGTCATTGAGCTCGCACAGACGTCGATCAACGCGAGCCAGGCCGGCGCTGGAATTCGCGGAGCTGTCGCGGGCGGGATGGCCATGGGGATCATGACTCTTTCATTCGTCAGCGGGCTCCTGGGCTGGTTGCTGGTGCTCAGCAAGAGTGTGCTGCAGTGCACGTTCTGCGGCTCCGTCACCCCGGCGTCTTAGCGGTCCACGCGAGACACACACGACGGGAGGTCGGATGAGATACCTACTTGCGATCGTTCTGCCGCCGCTCGCAGTGCTGCTTTGCGGTAAGCCGCTCATGGCAGTCCTGAATTTGCTTCTCACGATTGCGGGGATCCTACCCGGAATCATCCACGCGCTGTTCGTCGTGAACAGCCACCACGCGGACAAGCGGAACCGACAGCTGGTCCGCGCGATGCGCCGATGATGGCGAAGCGAATTCAAGGCTACGGCTACGAGCTCCACCTGGCCGGCCCAGCCGACTATGAGCGCCAGGAGTTCCGCGTTATCATGCGCGGGATGATCTGCGACGTGTCGTTCGGCTGGGAGCCCGGGCCGCGGCGGCTGACGCGCTTCTGCACATGCGCAGACTGGACCCACGGGGGCGACTGCGAACACGTCCGGTAGATCTTGAGCGGGGACATGCGACGCGTGTCTGGCGATGGGGATCTGGATAGCGTGCTGCGATGGCAGTCGACGTTTTTCGCGCCGTCCTCGAGTACGTTGAGGGCCGTGGGCGCTTTTCCTCGAATTCCGTGGACCGCGAGTACTTCTCGCAATGGCGGGACAGGGCGCCAGCCGACACGGATTTCGACGAGTTCATCACCTACCACGCCTGGCTGGTGATCGAAGGCGGTTTCGCCGAGGGGTCCAGGTCGACGCTCAATCGCGGGCAGGGGCATCTGGCACATATCGACAACCTGACCAACGCCGGACATGATTTCATCGAATCGGCACGAAGGCCGGGGATATGGCGGCAGGGTATCGCCAAAGTCGGTGGATCCGCACCCGAGGTAGTGGCGGCGGTCATGAGAGACCTCGTCGTCAAAGCGGTCACCGGCGGATAAGAGGGAGACGAAATGCTGAGAATCACCGTAATCCTCACTGCCGCGGTATTGCTCACCGGATGCTCTGTCGACTATAAGGCCGAAGTGGACTCCGACACCACCTGGTCGGGAGCGTTCGGCAATCGAACTGTCGACGGAAGCGGTAAGACCACCGTCGACCTGCCAGACGACGACCCCGTTTGCTGCACCGTACAAAAAATGACGGAGAGCGGCCGGCTACGGGTGCGCGTGGTCGCAGACGGTGGCGGCATCCTGGGGCCGTCCGACTCCGACTGGGTCGAGACGACTGCGAGCTACGGCGTCGTCACGGCCTGCAGTGAGGAATAGCGCCTAATCCACAGAGATATCCACAGCGAGCAGCGTGAGGACGAGGGTCGCGAGTGACCAAACCCACTGATCGATAGCCTCTGATCCCCGGACCGTCGGCGCCGACCCGCGCGGTTGTCGCCCGGCGTGGACGGCGCGCCGTCCGGTCGGGGGCGGTGGTCATGCAACCACGATCGATGCTGTCGTCATATGGTCGAGACCATTTTACGATACCCGGGAGTATGGTTGCCGTATTCGAGCCCTGCAACGAGTTCGGCGATATGACGTTCGGTGTGACCAGATCTAAAGATTTACTGCATGGTGCCGATTCCATTGGGGACTTCGTCTACAGCGCTGTTCGGTTGTGGGCAACGCCCGTTTGCCGAAATGGCGACGTCCATTGCGGCGGCAACGTGGTCTGAGGTGGATGTCACTATTTGGAACGAGGACCCATGAACCGATTCCTCACTCTACTGGCGCTCACCATGGTCGGGCTCCCGGCAGTCGCCACCGAATACCATGTCGACCATGCGGCAAGCGGACCCGGCGACGGACTCTCATGGGGTACGGCCTGGCCCACCATCGCGCAAGCCACCGACCATGCGCTACAACCGGGGGACCGGGTCCTCATCGCACCGGGCACCTATGGCGAACCGTTGTACATCGACACTCCCGGCGAGCCGGTGGTCCCGGTGACCGCTGGTGTGTCGGTGACCGGCCGCCACGTCTACTTCCCGGACGGAACCGATCTGTCCGGCATCGACCTCGTCCAGCATCCGGGCGAATACTATGTCTACGTCTACCGCAGTCGTCTTTCCAACAACGGCGTCTTCCCGGTCACCGGCGTCTACCCGGCGCAGTCGGCGGTCCAGATCGACGCACGCGCGTTCCGGGACGAACAGGGAGAACCGGGGTCGCTCCTGGCGCTCTCGGCGACGGTCGGCCGGCCGGTGGTGTTCCGGTGCGCCGCAGACGACACGACACAACGGGTCGTGCTTGACCTC
>WJIQ01000098.1 GCA_014730255.1 bacterium
CGACGGCAGCGCCGACCTGCAGGTGCTCGCCGGCGGGACGTACACGCAGCCGGACGGCGGGGTGACGATCATCGGCACGGCGGCCGAGGGCCTCGGCCGGCTGGCCCTCGTCGGGCCGGACGTCACCACCGACCTCCACGACATCACGGTGGGTCAGGCGGGCGTCGGTACGCTGAGCCTGGAGAACCAGGTCCAGATCAATCTGGACGGGGCTCTGGTGATCGCCGCCGAACCCGACAGCCGCGGCGAGGTCATCACCGACGAGGGCGCGATCACCGCCGATCGGATCGTCGTCGGAGGGCCTGAGGGCGGCCAGGCCACCCTGACGGTGGCCGAGGCCGACGTCGTCGTGACCGACGTGCTCGTGGTGGGGCCCGAGGGCCAGATCGAAGGATCAGTGATCGATCTGGGTGGGCCCACGCGGCAGAAGGGTCGCCAGACCGGCATCCGGACCACGACCCTGAGCCTGGCCGCCGGCGGGATGCTCGCGGTCCAGGACGTGGTCTTCGGCAGCGATTGGACCCTCGGCGGCAGCGGCAGCCTGCCCTTTCCCGTGGTCAACGACGCGAGCGTCGCGCCCGGTGATCCCGGCCAGCCGGGCATCCTGACCATCGACGGCGACTACACGCAGGCGCCGACGGGCCGGCTGCGGGTCGACCTCTTCGCGGGCGGGCCGACCGCCCAGGCGGGCGAGCTGGACCAGCTCTGGATCACCGGCGCGGTGGCGCTCGCCGGCACGCTGATGGTGCACGTGGACCCGGACGCCGAGGCCGAGGTCGGCGACCGCTTCCGCATCGTCACCGGTACGAGCTGCACGGGCGCGTTCGATGCCGTGGTGGCCGACCCCGTCGTGGAGGTGGCCGTGGAATACGACGCGACCGGGGCCGACCTGGTGGTCACGGGCCTGCCCGTGGCCGTGGACGACGATACGATGGCGCCGGCCGCCTTCGCGCTCTCGCCCGTGGCGCCCAACCCGTTCAACCCCCGTGCCGAGGTCGCCCTCGCGTTGCCGCGCACCCAGCAGGTCGCCGTGCGGGTGGTCGATCTGCGCGGCCGGGTGATCGCCACCCTGCACGAGGGCGAGCTGGCCGGCGGCCGACGGCACGTGTTCACGCTCGACGGCACGCGCTGGCCGAGCGGCGTCTACCTGGTCCACGCCGCCGGCGAGGACGTGACGGCCACGCGGAAGTTCGTGCTGGTGGAATGACGGCCTTCAGGCTCGCGACCGCGCGCGGACCAAGGCGGTGACCACCAGCACCACCCCGGCGGCCATCAGCGCGATGGGGACCAGGGCGCCGAGGATGTCCAGCACGATCACCAGGCCGCCCAGGATCAGGGCGATCCCGACCACGGCCCAGGACTGGCTGAACTCCACGTCGAGCCGGCGCCGCACCAGCTGCTCGCCGAGGACGATGACGCCGACCCCCATGAGCGCCATGCCCCAGCCGCCCCCCACGAGCAGCGTGAAGCCGGCCCAGATGAAGATCGCGCCGAGGCAGGCCGAGTCGATGTGGCCGGAGAGGCGCGGGTCGGTGGACGGATGGATGGTCTCGTGCTCGCTGGTCATCGGACGCTCCTGGCCGTGGGTCGGTCGGGGAGGTCATCGTATCGCGAATGGCGTCGTGCTGGCAAGGGCCTCGGCGGTACCATGTCACCCGAGATTTTCCCCAACGTGGACCGATTTTGTTGTAAACATGGGAGCGAGAATCGACCGACCCGATCGCGAGGCCGCGATGATCGGCAAGACCCTCTCGCACTACCGGATCCTGGACCGCCTCGGCGAGATCGAGATGGCGCTGGCTGGCGGCGGGTGCGGGGTGAGTCCCTGGCGCGGATCGCCCCACGGACGACCCGTGGCCGCCGATGCCGGCGTCGCCTTTCTCCAGTGGGCCTTACCACGCCTGGGTCTGCGCTGGCCGGGCTTCCGCAAGGTCCGCGGCCAGGTGCTCAAGCGCGTCGGACGCCGTATGCGCGACCTCGGGCTCGCCTCCCTCGACGACTACCGCCGACGGCTCGCGTCCGACCCTGCCGAGTGGTCGGTCCTGTCCGATCTCTGCCGGGTGACGATCTCCCGGTTCCGACGCGATCGCGGCGTCTGGGACGCGCTGGGCGAGGTGGTCCTGCCGGGCCTGGCGCGACGCGCGACCGCCGCCGGCGCGCGCACGCTGCGCTGCTGGTCGGCCGGCTGCGCCAGCGGCGAGGAGCCTCACACGCTGGCGATCCTCTGGCGGCTCGAGCTGGCCGACCGGTACCCGGGCCTGCGTCTCGACGTCCTGGCCACGGACATCGACGAGGCCGTGCTCGCGCGCGCCGGGCGGGCGGTCTATCCGCGGTCGGCGCTGAAGGAGGTGCCGGACCGGTGGCTGGAGGTCGCGTTCGCCCCTGATGGCGCCGGGACGCGAGGCGACCGCTCCGCGGACGACGTGTTCACGCTGCGTCCGGAGTTCCGCGCGCCCATCCGGTTCGTGCGCCATGATCTCGCGGCCGACCCGCCGCCCGGCGACCCCGGCGGGTTCCAGCTGATCCTCTGCCGCAACCTCGCCTTCACCTACCTCGACCTCGAGAATCAGCGCCGGGTGCTCGGCATGCTGCGCGAGCGGCTCGCGGAGGGTGGCGTGCTCGTGGTCGGGGCGCACGAGGAGCTGCCGGATGGGGGACCTGGATTCTCGCCCGGGCCGGTGAGGGAGGTTCATCGACGCGCTCGGACCGAGAAAAAACCCAACCACGAGCGCATCTGATGTAACAATCAGGGGGAGAACCGTTCGCCCCGATTCTCCAGCGACAGAACGCGAGGCCGCGATGATCGGCCAGACCGTCGCCCAGTACCGGATCCTCGAGAAGCTCGGTGAAGGAGCGGTGGGGGTGGTCTACAGGGCGGAGCACGTCCGCCTCGGAACGCCGGTGGCCATCAAGTTCCTGCGGCCAGAGTTCGTCGCCGACGATCGTCAGCGCCAGCGTTTCCTGCGCGAGGCGAAGATCGCCTCCTCTCTCGACAGCCATTACGTCTGCCCGGTGCTCGACTACGGAGAGGAGGAGGAGGGGCGCACCTACCTGGTGCTGCGCTACTGCGAGGGCGACACCTTGAAGACTCGCCTGGAGCAGGGCCCTTTGCCGATGCATCGGGCGGTGATCTTCGCGATCCAGATCGCCGAGGGGTTGAAAGAGGCCCACGAGCGGGGCATCGTCCACCGTGACGTCAAGCCCTCCAACGTCGTCATCGCCACCGGTCAGGAGAGCAACGCCACCACCTCGCGGCCGCGATCCGGCTCGTCGGACACCACGGTCGACGTCCGCGGCCGGTTCGAGGTGGCCAAGGTCACCGACTTCGGCCTCGCGTTGCTCGCCGACCGCTCACGGATGACGCATCTGGGTCGAATGGTCGGCACGCCCGCCTACATGGCGCCCGAACAGGTCCGGGGTCATGCGGTCGACGCGCGGACCGACATCTGGGCCATCGGCGTGGTGCTGCACGAGATGCTCACGGGTGAGCTCCCGTTCGTCGGCGACAGCGTCGACGCCATCCTCTTCGGGATCCAGCACCACGATCCGCCGCGCCTGGATCGGGGCGAGGACGGCGCGCCCGCCGAGCTCGGCTGGATCGTCTCCAAGTGCCTGCGCAAGGACCCGTCCGACCGGTACCGGAGCTGCGACGAGTTGCTCGGCGACCTGCGGCTGGTCTGGCGGCGGCTGGAGCATGGCGGACGGCGCACCGTCGGCACCTGGGTCGCCGAGTCGCGCGGGCGCATGCTGTGGCTGGGCGGCGGCCTGCTGGCGATCGCCGCGGTGATGCTCGTGATGTGGCTCCAGGGTCAGGCCGATCGCGCGCCGTCGCTGTTCCAGGTGACGCCGCGGCAGGTGACGCGCGGGAACGCCTGGGCCGGCGACCCGGCGCTCTCGCCCGACGGCATGCGGGTCGCCTACGTGAGTGACGCCGGCGGGAACCTGGACATCCACGTGGTGGCGGTCAGCGGTGGCCAGCCCACACGCTTGACCAGCGAGCCGAGCGAGGACAGCGATCCCGCCTGGCTGCCCGACGGCAGCGGTCTGGTCTTCGCCTCGAACCGGAGCGGGGCCTGCGCGGTCTGGAAGATCGGCGCCGGCGGTGGTGCGCCCGTCATGGTGATGGCGGGCGCGAGGGATCCCGCCGTCTCGCCCGACGGCCGGCTCCTCGCCTTCGTCCGTGCGGCCGAGGACGGGATGGACCGCATCCACGTGGCCCCGCTCGACGATCCGTCGGCGATTCGTCGGCTCACCGGTGCCGACGACGGGATCCTCAATCACGGTTCGCCCGCCTGGTCGCCGGACGGCCATCGGGTCTGCTACGCGACCTATCACGATCTCTGGCTCGTCTCCGTCCGAGGGGGCGAACCGCGAGCGCTGACCGAGGGCGGCGTCGCCGATTCCTCGCCGGCCTGGTCGAGCGACGGTCGTACGGTGTACTTCTCGTCGCTCCGCGGGAACACGGTGGCCCTCTGGCGCGTGGACGTCCGCAGTGGACGCACCGAGCGGATCACGCCGGGGTCGGGGCCGGAGACCGACCCCTCGGTGGCCGCGAACGGGCGTGCTCTGGCCTACTCGACATCCGCGGTCCAGGCCGACGAGGACGTGGTCGTCTGGGATCGCGACACCGATCAACGCTGGCTCATGCCGGGCCTGGACCAGGCCTATCACCCGGCGCTGGCCCCGGACGGGCGGGCCGTCGTCTACGTCAGCGATCGCCTCGACGACAGCTGCGAGCTGTGGCTGCAGCCGCTCGTCGACGGCCGGCCCAGCGGCGAGCCGCATCATCTGACCGATCAGCCTGGTCGGGCCGCCTACCCCTGCGTCTCGCCGGACGGCCGCTGGATCGCCTACTACCGGATCGTCGCGAGCGACCGGCAGATCTGGGTGGTCGCCGCCGACGGCTCGGCACCTCCGGTCCAGATCACCGACCATCCGGGTGAGGACAGCCAGCCGGCCTGGTCGCCCGACGGCGGGCGGCTGGCCTTCCGATCCGATCGCGCCGGGGTTCCCGGCGTGTGGGCGGTCGCGATCGACGCCGGCCGCCGCGCCCGTCGGCCGGTGCGACTGACGCCGGATGATCTGCCCGCCTCCATCCCGGCCTGGGCTCCCGACGGCGAGCGCCTCGCCGTGATCGGCAACCGCCGTGGCCGCAACGAGGTCTGGCTGGTCGACGCCGATGGCTCGCAGGATGGGCACCGGATCCCGCTCGACGTCGAGCCCACCTTCCTCTGCTGGCCGGAGCGATCCCCGGGGCCATGGCTCTGTGCGGCCGGACAGGATACGCCGGGCCTGAAACTCCTCGACCCGGAGACCGGACTCCTACGCGACCTCGGACCACCCCTGGAGATCGATCTTTACCAGTTCGCCGCCGATGCCTCCGGGCGACTGGTCACGTTCTCGCGGCCACGGATGCAGGGCAACATCTGGGTCCTGGCCGCCGAGGAGGAGGTGTTCTGACCACCACCCCAGCAAGGAGAGGGAATCATGAACGACGAGTACCGGGCCTCGCAGCCGGACGATCGCGACGCCATCGCG
This sequence comes from bacterium, assembly GCA_014730255.1. Classification (GTDB taxonomy): domain Bacteria; phylum Krumholzibacteriota; class Krumholzibacteriia; order LZORAL124-64-63; family LZORAL124-64-63; genus Glo-17. The sequence goes on from WJIQ01000098.1 coordinate 5,539, forward strand.
GCCGTACGCGATGCGATGACGCCGATCGCCGGGGCCATCGAGGGGATGCGCACGTGGCTGGAGGAGAACCAGCGGAGCGTCGCGGACCGACCGATCATCATGAGACCACCCCAGCCCAACGGACTGCCCATCCTGAAATCCAAGGCCTGCATGGACGTCGGACCG
>WJIQ01000099.1 GCA_014730255.1 bacterium
CCGCGCCGACGGTGTGCAGCACGAGCCAGTAGGCCAGCGAGAAGACGATGCTCCCGTAGAGGATCCACAGCCACCAGTTGGGCAGCTTGTTGTCGAACTCCTGGATGCCGTCGAACGAGTGCTCGCGCAGCTGATCCTGTTGTGGGCTCTGCTTCGGGTCGCTCATCGGGAGGCACCTCCGTTCTCGTCGTCGAGCGGTAGCGAGGCGATGTGGTCGCGCTTGCGGCGATCACGCAGGCCGAAGGCCACGTGCAGCAGGACGGCGATGAAGCTGAGCAGGAACACCGCCAGTCCCACGAGCGGCCACACGAGCAGCGGGCTGTCCTGGAAGAACTGCTGGAACATGCTACTGCCCTCCCCTGGCCATCTCGGCGGCCTCGATCGGCTGCGGTCCGCGACCGAGCCGCTGCATGTAGGCGATCAGCGCGGCGAGTTCGCTGTCCGGCGCGAGGCGGACCGACTGCTTCGCGAGGTCCTCTCTGATCAGCTGCCCCTGGCTCAGGCCGTCCTGCGCCGCCCGCCGCAGCTCCTCGTCGCTGTACGGCACGCCCAGCCGGACCAGCGTCTGCATGCGCCCGCGCACCACGTCGAAGTCCACCGTGCCAGTCTTCAGATGGTCGTACGCCGGCATGTTCGACTCCGGCGACGTCGAGCGGGGATCCATGAAGTGCAGATAGTGCCAGAGGTTGGCGTACTTGCCCCCCACGCGCGCCAGGTCCGGTCCCGTGCGCTTGCTGCCCCACTGGAACGGGTGATCGAGCAGCGACTCCTCGAGCCGCGAGTAGTCGCCATAGCGCAGCACCTCGTGCCGCAGAGGACGGACCATCTGGCTGTGGCAGTTGAAGCATCCCTCGCTGATGTAGATGTCGCGCCCGGCCAGCTCGAGCGGGCTGTACGGCTGCTGCATCCACCGCGCCTGCTCGGCCATCACCGGGTCGTCCTCGGCGCCGGCGGGCTGGACCTCGGCCTCGTAGGCGCGCACCTGCTCGGGCACCTTCTCGGTGATCACCACGGTCGGGATGATCTGCACCACGCCGCCGATCAGGATCGCCACGAGCACGAGCACGGTGAAGGCCAGGCCGTTCTGCTCGATCAGGTCGTGCCACTTGCCCCAGCGGTCCCGGTTGATCGCGAAGCTCAGGCCCGCCGCCGCCACCGCCACGCACAGCAGACCCAGCACCAGGGGACTCGCCAGCAGGTTGGTCACGCCCAGCAGCACGGACAGGGCGATGACCAGCGCCGAGAAGAGCACGGGCGGGCTGAAGATCAGGCGACCGGCCTTGCCCGCCGCCTCGGTCGCCATCGCGGGCACCTGGACCTCCACGCGGCTCCTCGACCCCTGCAGGATCGTGGCGGCGAGGTTGTAGATGCCCAGCAGGTAGCTCAGGAAGAAGAGCAGACCGCCGATCAGGCGCATCTGGTACATCGCGCGCGAGGCCACCAGGCCCTCGATGAAGTCGGGGTACTTGAGGTAGCCGTCGCCGTCGAGCGCCCGCCAGAACAGGCCCTGGCTGACGCCGCTCACCCACATCGAGACGATGTACATGAGGATGCCGACCGTGGCGATCCAGAAGTGCGTCTCGGCCATCTTCACGCTGTAGAGCTTCGTGTTCCACAGCCGCGGCACCATCCAGTAGAGCATGCCGAGGGCCATGAAACCGTTCCAGCCCAGGGCACCGCCGTGCACGTGGCCGATGATCCAGTCGGTGTAGTGACCGAGCGCCGAGACCGACTTGATCGACAGCAACGGTCCCTCGAACGTGCTCATGCCGTAGAAGGTCACGGCCACGATGAAGAACTTGATCACCGGATCGGTGCGCAGCTTGTCCCAGGCGCCGCGCAGGGTGAGCAGGCCGTTGAGCATGCCGCCCCAGCTCGGTGCCCAGAGCATGATCGAGAAGATCATCCCCAGCGTCTGCGCCCAGTCCGGCAGCGCGGTGTAGAGCAGGTGATGCGGGCCGGCCCAGATGTAGATGAAGACCAGCGACCAGAAGTGCACCACCGAGAGCCGGTAGCTGTAGACCGGGCGCTCGGCCGCCTTGGGCAGGAAGTAGTACATGATGCCGAGGATCGGCGTCGTCAGGAAGAAGGCCACCGCATTGTGTCCGTACCACCACTGCACGAGCGCGTCCTGCACGCCGCCCCAGATCGGATAGCTGTGGATCCAGCTGGTGGGCAGCGCCAGGCTGTTGGTGATGTGCAGGACGGCCACGGTGACGATGGTCGCGATGTAGAACCACAGCGCGACGTAGAGATTGGGCTCGTTGCGCCTGGCGATGGTCCAGAAGAAGTTCACCGCGAAGGCCACCCACACGACCGCGATCGCGATGTCGATGGGCCAGATCAGCTCGGCGTATTCCTTGCCCTGGGTCAGGCCCAGGGGCAGGGTCACGGCCGCGGCCACGATGATCACCTGCCAGCCCCAGAAGTTGAACCAGCTCAGCGCGTCGCTCGCCATGCGCGCCTTCAGCAGCCGCTGCGTGGAATAGTAGATGCCCGCGAACATCATGTTGCCGACGAAGGCGAAGATCGCCGCGTTGGTGTGCAGCGGGCGCAGGCGGCCGAAGCTCAGCCACGAGAGATCGGTGTTCGCCTGCCAGTGGGAGAGCTGCGCGGCCACCAGCGTGCCGAGCAGCAGGGCCACGGCACCCCAGACGATGGTCGCGATCGAGAACGCGCGGCAGATGGCGTCGTCGTAGACGACCGTACGCATCCGGCCGTCGGCGGCCGCGGTGCTAGTTGTCATGGGCGGGACCTTCCTCCGGGTTCGCCGCGGGTGGGATCTCCGCGGAGCCAGCGTCATCTTCGAGCGGAAGCAGGGAGAGCCGGGCGCCGTGGTCGAAGTCGCCCCCACGCAGACGGGAGACGAAGAACGCGATCGCACCGCAGACCAGCACCAGGCTGATGAAGACGAGCATCACGACGATGTCCATGATGCCCGCCTCTCGGAGAGTCGCCATGCCGTGAGCGCCACCACGCCGATCGAGCTGACCGGCATGAGGATGGCGGCCACCACGGGGGTCACCTCGCCCGCGAGGGCGAGTGCGAGGGCGACCAGGTTGTAGCCGACGGCCAGCGCCAGGTTGGTGCGGGTGATCCGCCGCAGATGGCGGGCCGCACCCAGCGACCAGCGCAGGGCCTGCAGGCCGTCGCCGAAGAAGTAGAAGTCGGCCTTGCCCGGGAGCACCGGCCGGTCGACGGCCGGGGTGGCCGCGCAGAGGGCGGCCTCGAAGCTGGGCGCGTCGTTCAGACCGTCACCGACCATCATCGTGTCCCGGGCATCGAGGGTCCGCACGCGCGCCGCCTTGGCCTCCGGATCGAGTCCGCCCCGCGCGTGGTCCCCATCGAGGTGGAGCCGATCGGCCATGGCGCGCACCTTCGCCGGACTGTCGCCGCTCAGCAGGTGCAGCTCGTAGCCCTCGGCACCGAGCGTGTGCAGCTCCTCGGCCGCGCCGGGCCGCAACCGCTCGTCGAACCGGAGCCGGGCCAGCGGCTCGCCGTCACGGGCGAACACGGTGAGGCCCTCGCCCCCCTGCTTGCCCTCGACCTCGCCCGCGGCGAACGGCGGGCGTCCGAGCCGCCACACCGCGCCCTGGCGCGCGAGCTCGAGCCCACGCCCGGGCAGCTCGCGGAGGTCGTCGACCGCGGCCGCCTCCAGCGGCGCGGCGTCGGCCACGGCGCCCCGGATCGCCTTGCTCACCGGATGGTTGCTGCGGGCGGTGATGGCCCGCAGGATCGACCGGCTCTCCTGGTCGAGGGCGTCGAGCTCACGTCGGCTCTCTCCGGCCAGCTCGAGCTCGTCGAACGTCAGGGTGCCCGTCTTGTCCAGGAGCAGCTTGCGCACGTGCAGCGCCTTCTCGAGGAAGTCGCCAGTACGCAGGAGCACCCCGCGCCGCCGCAGGGCGTGATGGGTGAGCTCCTCGGCGAGCGGCGTCGCCAGACCCAGCGCACAGGGACAGGTGATCACCAGCACGGCGACGGCCACGTGCAAAGCCGCGCCCGGATCCCGGGGCAGCCAGATCATCAGCCCCAGCGCCGCCGCCGCGAGCACGGCCGCCACGTAGATCGTGCTGACCCGATGCCACCAGAGCGGCCGGAACTCGTCCTGCGGACCGACGGCGGGTGCCCGCAGGAGCTGCTGGACCCGGCTCGTGGCGAACCCCTCGGTGGCGGTGACGGAGAACCCGTGCTCCGAGGCGTTGAACGCCCCGGCGGGCACCACCTCGCCGGGCACGTGATCCTGCCGCTCGCTCTCGCCGGTGATCCAGTCGAGCGCGACCTGCGCCTCGCGACGCAGCAGGACGCCGTCGACGGGCACGAGATCTCCCGGCGCGATCCAGAGCTCGTCCCCCCGGTCGACCTCGACGGCGGGCACGGCCACCAGCCCGGCCCCGGTCTGCCGCTTGGTCGTCAGGTGCTCGGCACCGGCATCGTCCAGCAGGCTGTTCCGGTTGCGTTCCAGGAGATGCTCCCTGGCCCATCGGCCGACGAGCATGAGGGCGACGAAGATCGTCAGCGTGTCGAAGTAGGCGGCCTCCGGCCCGCGCGTCAGGAACGCCGCGGTCGAGCCGGCCCAGGCCAGCGCCATGCCGATGGAGATGGGCAGATCCAGGTGCGCCACGCGCCGGCGCAGACCGGCGATCGCCGGCCGGAAGAACACGCTGCCCCCGAGCGCGACCGCCACGGTCGACAGCCCGAAGCCCAGCCAGCCGAAGACCTCGTAGAGCAGGCCGTCCCCGGGCGCGAGCCCGAAGTAGTAGCTCAGGCTGAGCATCATCACGTTGAGCGCCAGGGCGATGGTCGCCGCCATGCGGATCAGCAGCGCGCGCGAGCGTCGGGGCGCGGTCTTGCTGGGCGGGCCGAGCCGGTAGCCGAACCGTTCGACGGCGGCGAGGTATCGTCGCAGATCGCCCCGGTCGGGATCCCAGACGAGGTCGACGGTGCCGAGGGTCGGATTGATCCGCAGGCTCTGGCCGCCGGCCTCGCGCCGGAACAGCTCCTCGAGCAACCAGACGCACGCGGCGCAGTGGACACCCTGCAGGTCCATGCTCAGCCGCCAGGGGCCGTGCTCGCGGCGGGTCGGCGGCAGCCCGTCGATCAGGCGATCGAGCCAGGCGAAGCTGTCCGGCCGCAGCGTGGGCGCCGGCGGGACCGTGCCCGGCTTCAGGTCGTAGTAGCGGGTGAGGTCCTCGGCGTGGAGCAACTCGTGCACGGACTTGCAGCCCCGGCAGCAGAACGGCCCGTCGGCCGGGTCGTGGAACCGGCCGAGGTCGCCGCCGCAATGGATGCAGGAGGTCGCGATCGCCTCTCCGGCGGCCGCGGTCGCGGGGCTTCGAGCTGAGGACCAATCAGCGGTGGACGCGGACACGGGGGCCTCGCTGGATACCGGTCGGCACGGGTGCTGGTGGCGTCGAAAGTAGGCAGGGAGAGACCCCTGGTCAAAAAGATATTAGAGTACTTGGATTTAGTATTTCAACCGGGAGATGGCCGGCCATCACCAGATCACGACGTCCCCGAACCGGAGATGCCCGATCCACCCCAGCGCCGCGGCCCCGCGCAACCCGAGCTGGAGCGCCAGGACCAGCACGACCGCGGCCCCGAGCGCATTGAATCGCCGCTGTAGCCCCGGTCCGATGCGCCCGGCGCCGAGCCCCAGGACCACCAGCACCGGCACCGTGCCCAGGCCGAACAGCGCCATCGCCCCGGCGCCGAGCCACGGCGAGGCCGCGGCCAGCGTCCCGATGGCCATGGCGTAGACGGGGCCGCACGGCAGCAGGCCGTTGGCCATGCCCAGCGCGAAGCGGCCCGGCATCCGGGTGGCGGCCAGCAGACCACGCATGCGGCCGATCACCGCCGACCCCAGCGAGCCGCTCTCCACCCAGCGCTGCGTGGGCAGCCAGCCGAAGAGGCCGAGCGCCAGGAGCAGCATGAGCCCGCCGACGCCCAGGGAAAGTCCACCCTGCAGCCCGCGGCTGCCGGCCAGCTGCGAGGTCTGACCCACGAGGCCGAACACCAGGCCGATGCTCGCGTACGTCGTGACCCGGCCCGCGTGGTAGGTCAAGAAGCTCGCGACCTGGCCCCCGGTCCGCTGCCCCGGGCAGGCCTGGCATTGCGCGTTGGCATAGGCGGCGACCAGCGGTCCGCACATGCCCGTGCAGTGGCCCAGGCTCATCAGCAGACCAGTGGTCAGGTAGAAGAGCGCGTCACGCGCCGGGACGTCGGCCATCAGGCCGGGGCCGCAGCAGTCCATGCCTCAGGTCTCCCGCGCCAGGATCTCGGCGACGATCCGCGCCGCCTCTCGTACGCATTGCCGGCAGACCGAGGCCGAGAGCGCGCCATCCTCGTAGGCGCGGCGCCCTTCCTCGGTGCGCAGATCGACGGCGACGAGATCGCGGCAGTCGACGCTCCCGAAGGCCTCGCGGAAATGGTCCCGGAGCTCGTGCACCGAGGCGTAGCAGCGCTCCTTGGCGACCTCGTCCTCGGCATCCAGCCGGCCGAACCACAGGCCGAGTGCCATCGCCGCTCCGGCGAGGGCACCGCACTGCGCGCCGTCACGGCCCATGCCACCGCCGAAGCCCGTGGCCAGGCGCACGACCTCGTCCTCGCCGCGGTCGTCGGCGAAGGTTCGCAGGACGGCCTCGGCGCAGTTGTGGCCGTGGTCGTAGTGGCGCGCGGCGGTCTCGGCGGCGACCAGTGGCGCGGCCACC
>WJIQ01000100.1 GCA_014730255.1 bacterium
GCGGGGCGCTGCGGCGCCCCGCCCCGACCGGGAGGTTGCCCGTTGCGCTGCCCCAGCTGTGGCCACGACGATGACCGGGTCATCGACTCGCGCGCCGTCAGGGAGGGGCGCGCCGTGCGTCGTCGCCGCGAGTGCCTGCGATGCGGTGAGCGCTACACGACGTACGAGGGCTGGGAGACCAGACCGGTGCTGGTGGTCAAGCGGGACGGACGCCGCGTCGCCTACGATCGCGCCAAGATCACCACGGGCATCGCCAAGGCCTGCGAGAAGCGCCCGGTCTCGCTGGAGCAGATCGAGATCCTGGTCGACTCCATCGAACAGGATCTCGCCCGGTCCGGTCGACGCGAGGTCCCGACCGGCGACCTCGGGCAGAAGGTGCTCGAACGCCTGCACGAGGTCGACGACGTGGCCTACGTGCGCTTCGCCTCGGTGTACCGCAGCTTCCAGGACGTGCACGAGTTCCTCGAGCTGCTCCAGAGCCTGCAACAGGAACGCGAGAACGACCGGTGACCGATCCCCGCACACCCGATCCCGACCGCCCGCGTCCGACGGACGACGGACCGGTTCCGCGCGCGTCGACCTCGACGGCGGCCGAGCCCGATCCCGCCGACGATGGCGACGAGCAGACGGGTTTCCTCGATCACCTCGAGGACCTGCGCTCGGTGCTGATCCACAGCCTGATCGCCGCGTTCGCGGGGGCGATCCTGTGCTGGTTCTGGTCGGCCGATCTGCTCGATCTGCTGGTGCGGCCGCTCGCCGAGACCGGGGTCTACTTCACCGCGCCGAACGAGGCGTTCCTGATCCGCCTGAAGCTCGCCGGGGCGGCGGGGCTGTTCCTGGTGCTGCCGTTCATCCTCTGGAAGATCTACGGGTTCATCCTGCCCGGTCTGTACCGGCACGAACGGCGCGTGGTCACGCCCCTGCTCGTGGCGACCACGCTGCTGTTCTACACCGGCGTGTCGTTCTCCTTCCTCGTCGTCGCTCCGGCGGTGGTCACCTTCCTGCTGAGCTTCGGCACCGCGCTGATGGAGCCGCTGATCAGCATCGGGCCCTACTTTGCCTTCGTCTCGCGGCTCAGCTTCGCGTTCGGGCTCGTGTTCGAGCTGCCGGTGCTGGTGTTCTTCCTGTCGGTCATCGGCGTCGTCGATCCGCGGATGCTGCTGCGCGGCTGGCGGTACGCGGTGCTGGTGATCGGCGCCGCCTCGGCGATCCTGACCCCGCCGGACATCTTCAGCCAGCTGGCGATGGCCGTCCCGGTGTCGCTCTTGTATATCATCTCGGTGGTCGTGGCCCTGATCGTCACGCGCAAGCGACGACGCGAGGAGCAGGACGACCCGACGGACCAGCCACCGAGCACGGGCTGACCCCCGGACGTCGAGGAGACGCATGCTCCTGCCCGATTTCGAACGCGTCAAGCTGGCGCGCCTGCAGTCGCGGATCAAGCCGCATCTCGAGCGCACCGAGGCGGCCCTGGACCGACTGACCGCGTCGGACATCGCGCTGGCCGACGAGATCGGCCGCCACATCCGCAACGGTCGCGGCAAGTTCTTCCGGCCCACGCTGCTCCTGTTGAGCGCCATGGAGGAGGGGCAGGTGCCGGATCTGGCGGTCGAGGCGGCCGCGGCGGTCGAGCTGGTCCACACCGCGACCCTGGTCCACGACGATTTCATCGACGACGCGGAGACCCGTCGCGGCCAGCCGGCGGTCAACAAGAAGTACGGGCCGGCGACGGCGCTGATCATGGGCGACCTGCTCTACACCAGGGCCCTGCAGCATCTCGCGCGGCTCGATCTGGTCACGCCCTACCGCCTGATGACCGACGCGGCCGTGCACATGTCCGAGGCGGAGATGCTGCAGGCCCAGACGCGGTACAGCCTCGAGGTGGACGAGGAGACCTACCTGCGCATCATCTACCAGAAGACCGCGTCGCTGATCGAATGCGCCTGCCGCATCGGTGCCAGCTTCCTGCCCGATGCGGGCGACATCGACGCCGTGTTCCGGCAGTTCGGCTGTCAGACGGGGCTGGTGTTCCAGATCACCGATGATATCTTCGACTACCTCGGCGACCCGCGGCGCCTGGGCAAGCCGACCGGGTGCGACTGGTCGGAGGGCCGGATCACCCTGCCCCTGATCGTCGCCTGGAGGGAGGCCGACGCGGGCGCGCGGGCGCAGATCAGCGCGCTCGCCGCCAGCCGGGATCCGGCCGAGCGGGCCGGGAGCTGGAGCGAGGTGCAGGCCTTCGTGCAGCGTTACGGCGGCGTGGATTACGCCTACGAGCGCGCCAAGGCGCACGGCGAGAAGGCCAAGGCGGCGCTCGGCGCGCTGGCGACGGGCTCGCGTCAGGACCTCTTGACGGTCGCCGTCGAATACGTCATCAATCGTCTCAAGTAGGCGGCCGACGCCTCGGGACGGGTTTCATCACGGGACGTCTCATGACCGACGACCGGACCAACGACGCGACACCTGCGCCGCGACCGATCATGCCCGACGAGTCGGAGGGTTTCCGGCTCGCCGAGCGGGCGGCGTATCATCTCCTGGAGATGAGGGCCGAGGACGTGATCGTCCTCGACCTGCGCACGCTCTCGGACGTGTGCGACTTCTTCGTCATCGGCTCCGGCCAGGCCGACGTGCAGGTCAAGGCCATGGCGCGCGAGGTGCGCGAGGGGCTGCTGGCGGCCGGGCAGAAGCCGGTCGGTTTCGAGGGCGAGAACGACGGCCGCTGGATCCTCATCGACTACGTCGACGTCGTCGTGCACGCGCTCAAGCCCAACGTCCGCGAGTACTATCAGCTCGAGAGGCTATGGGGTGACGGCGCGGTCCTCGTGGTCGACGCGCAGCACCTCGCCAGCGAGGGTTTCGCCCGGCGGCACCCGGACCTTGCGCCACCAGGCGGCGCCACGACGACGAGCGAGGACGCATGATCGAGACGCTGATCCAGCAGGCCTTCAAGGGGCCCCTCGAGAAGCTCGGCATCTACGAGGACGACGTCACCATCGAGCTCGAACGGCCGCGCGATCGCAATCACGGCGATCTGAGCACGAACCTCGCGCTGGTGCTGGCCAAGCGGCTCGGACGCAAGCCGCGCGAGCTGGCGGGCGAGCTGGCCGCCGCCCTGGAGCTGGACAAGGCGATGATCGAGTCCGTGGAGATCGCCGGCCCGGGCTTCATCAACTTCCGCTACGGCCGTGGCTATCAGATCGACCGGTTGCTGGCGGTCTGGTCGAACGAGGCGCTGTCGGAGATCCGGAACGGCGGCGGCAAGCGCATCAACGTCGAGTTCATCAGCGCCAATCCCACCGGTCCGTTGAACGTCGTCTCCGCGCGTGCGGGCGCGTTCGGCATGACGCTCTGCCGCCTGCTCGACGCCGTGGGTTACGACGCGCACAGCGAGTACTACGTCAACGATGCCGGGCGGCAGGTGAACCTGCTCGGCGCCTCGCTCCGCGCACACTACATGCAGCAGCGCGGGCGCAGCGTCGAGTTCCCGGAGGACGGGTACAAGGGACGCTACCTCGAGGTCATGGCGGGCGAGCTGCTGGACCAGGACTCGACCGCGATCCGCGAGGCGGCCAAGGTCTTCGACAACGAGAGCTTCCAGCGCGTCGAGGCGCCGGACGGCAACGCCGAGGACTGGTGCAGCCTGGACGAGGACGCCTCGGTCCGCTGCTTCGCCAAGTATGCGCTGATGAAGATCCTCGGCTGGCAGCGAGAGACCTGCCGCCGGTTCGGCCTGCGCTTCGACACCTGGTACTTCGAGTCCGAGCTGCACGAGACCAAGCGGGTCGAGCGCACCCTCGAGACCCTGCGCAAGCGCGAGCAGGTCTACGAGGAGGACGGCGCGGTCTGGTTCCGGTCGACCGCGTACGGCGACGAGAAGGACCGCGTCCTGATCCGCGCCGACGGCGGGCCGACCTACTTCCTGGCCGATCTCGCCTATCACTACCACAAGTTCCAGCGCGGCTTCGAGCACGCCATCGACTACTGGGGCCCCGACCACCACGGCTACATCCCGCGCATGAGCGGCGGCATGCTCGCGCTCGGCGTGCCCGAGGGCTGGTTCGAGGTGGAGATCCTGCAGCACGTGACGTTCCTGGAGAACGGCCGCGAGATGAACATGTCCAAGCGCCAGGGGCGGTTCGTGACCATGGACCAGCTCATGGACGAGGTCGGCGCCGACGTCGCGAAGTTCTTCTTCCTGATGCGCAAGCCCAACTCGCACCTCGATTTCGATCTCGATCTGGCACGCGACACCTCGAGCGAGAACCCGGTCTACTACGTCAAGTACGCGCATGCGCGCATCTGCTCCATCCTCGAGAAGGCGACGAAGGTCGGCCTGGACGTGCCCGCGCCCAACGAGGCCGGCCTGCGCCACGTCGAGGATCCGGCGGCCTGGAGCCTCGCCGGCCACATCATCCGCCTGCCGCGGGTGATCACCGCGGCGGCTCGCAGCCGCGAGCCGCATCGCCTGACCGCCTACGTGCTCGAGCTGTCCAGAGCATTCCATCAGTTCTACACCGAGTGCAAGGTCGTCGACGAGACCGAGCCGAAGCGCAGCGAGTCGCGCCTGATGCTCTGCCTCTTGACCCGCAAGGCGATCGCCGACGTGCTGCGCATCGTCGGGGTGGACGCGCCCGAACGCCTGCCCGACAAGGAGTGACCATTGTCCATTCTCGTGGTTGGATCCATGGCCTACGACACCGTCGAGACGCCCCAGGAACGCCGGGAGCGGCAGCTGGGCGGAGCGGCGACGTTCTTCGCCCTGGCCGCCGGTGCCGATGCCGAGGTCCGCGTCGTGGCCGTGGTCGGTCATGACTTCGAGCCGTCGCACCTCGAGCTGCTGACCGCGCGCGGCGTCGACCTCGCCGGGGTCGAGCACGCCGACGGGCCGAGCTTCCACTGGTCGGGCCGCTACCACGCCGACTTCATCGAGCGCGACACCCTGGCCACCGAGCTGGGGGTGTTCGCGGACTTCCGGCCGCAGGTGCCCGAGGCCTGGCGGGCGAGTGAGTACGTCTTCCTCGCCAACATCCACCCGTCGCTGCAGAGGCAGGTCCTCGAGGAGGTCGAGACGCCGAGGCTGGTGGCGCTGGACACCATGAACCTCTGGATCGAGACCACGCGCGAGGAGCTGCTCGGGATCCTGCCGCAGGTCGACGTGCTGATGGTCAACGACTCGGAGGCCCGGCTTCTCAGTGGCGAGCGTTCGCTGACCGCCGCGGCCGAGACGATCAAGGGCTTCGGCCCCTCGCGGGTCGTGATCAAGAAGGGCGAGCACGGGGCGGTGCTGTTCGGGCGCGACTCGGTGCTGTCGGTGCCGGCGCTGATCCTGCCCGATGTCAAGGACCCGACCGGAGCGGGGGACAGCTTCGCCGGAGGGTTCATGGCGGCGCTGGCGCGCGCGGACGCCGACCGGAACTCGGACGATGCCCCGTACCGTGCGGCCATGCTGGACGGGACGGTGACGGCCAGCTTCGTGCCCGAGGCCTTCAGCGTCGAGGGCCTGATCGCCTGCGAGGACGGGGCCGCGGCGACCCGCCTGGCCACCCTCCGCACCATGATGATACCGTAATTAAAGACACGAAAAGTGCCCTATGGATGATCGCTGATGATTCTTGTCTTGCGCGCGTCGGTGCGCTAGACTCTCGGAGGTGGATGGAGCCGCACCCTGCTCATCGCAACATCAGACTACGCATCCTGACAGGCACGGAGGAAGCATTGGTGGAGTGGCAACCTGAGGATCGGGACGCCTGGGTCGTCGACGCTGAAAAGTGGATCGCCCAGATCAAGGGCGTGCTGCAGTGCAAGATCGACCTGACGCCCGATGGTGAGATCTCGGGCGTCCATGTCGTCGCGCGCTCGGATCGGGAGCCGCGACACATCGTGCGCGATGTGGAGGGCCTGCTGAAGGCCCGGCTCGGCATCTCGGTGTTCTACAAGAAGATCGGCGTCGTGCAGGTCGTCGATAGCGAGGCGCCGCCGACGCTGGATCAGCCGCCGCCGGCGGAGGCCGAACCGGCGATGAGCCTGGACGGGACGCCGCCGGCCGATCGGCCGGCGGA
>WJIQ01000101.1 GCA_014730255.1 bacterium
CGTCATCCGCGACGTCGAGGCCATGCGCCGCCGACGCGACGACATCGAGCGGAAGCTGCTCGACCTCTGGCAGGAGCCCGACGACGGTCCGGCCACGGCCGCCCGGCAGGACATCGCGACCCGGCAGGGCGAGCAGACCGCCCGCTGGCAGCGCGCCGAACGCGCCCGGCCGGAGATCGAGCGCGACCTAGAATACCTGCTCGACCGGCTCCCGACCCGCATCGCGCGCCAGTTGCAGCGGGCCGCCGGCCGGCTCGATCAGCCCATCGCCGATCTCGTCGAGGGCGCCTGCGATGCCTGCGGCTACGCCATGCCGGCGCAGGAGGCGATCAACGCCGACCGCGAGGCCGAGCTGATCACGTGTCAGGGGTGCGGCCGCTTCATCGTGCCGCGCAGCAGTCGCAAGACGCGCGACCGGGGGTAGAGATGACACCTGGCAAGACACCGGAAACCCTGGCGGACCTGCTGCGCACGCTCGAGCGCAGCGAGGACCTCAGACCCCTCGCGCGCGAGTGCGGGGTGAGCGTGCGGGAGCTGCGCCGACGACTGTCCCGCTGGCGGCGCGATCTGGATCAGGGTGAGCCGACGCCGGCACCGGCGAAGTCGACCGCGAAGAAGAGTGAGTTCGAGGAGCTGCCGATGGCCGCGGCGCTGGACGAGTGTCCGCTGCCGGACGAGGGCAGCGCCGTGCTCGAGGTCTACACCGACGGCGCGAGCCGGGGCAATCCCGGTCCGGCCGCCATCGGGGCCGTGTTCCGGCAGAAGGGCGGCCCGGCGCTCTGCGCCCTGGGCGAGTCGATCGGCCGCGCGACCAACAACCAGGCCGAGTATCAGGCCGTGGTCGCCGCGCTCGGCCACTGCGACCGGTGGGGCGTCGCGCGGGTGCATCTGTTCGTCGACAGCGAGCTCGTGGCGCGGCAACTGACCGGGGCGTACCGCGTCAAGAGCCAGGATCTGCGGCCGCTGTACCAGCAGGCGCAGCACCTGGCACGGAACTTCAAGGAGTTCCGCGTGCGGCACGTGCCCCGGGCCAAGAACACGCATGCCGACCACCTGGCCAACTTGGCGCTCGACGGTCGGTGAATTTATTGTGTGACAACCGTTAGCGGCGGTCCTATCATGATCGTGAGGGAAGTCGGAGAGACGGCCGCGGGCCTTGCGGCTCGAGGAAATTCCGGGCTCCACAGGGCAGGGTGCCTGGGTAACGCCCAGGAGGAGCGATCCTAGGACAGTGCCACAGAGAACAGACCGCCTCGTCGTCCCCGGACGGCGCGGTAAGGGTGAAACGGTGAGGTAAGAGCTCACCGCGCTTCCGGTGACGGAAGCGGCAGGGTAAACCCCCCCGGAGCAAGACCAAATAGGGGAGGAGAGGTGGCCCGCCTCGCTCGACTCCCGGGTCGGTCGCACGAGGCCGTCGGCAACGGCGGCCCCAGATACATGGTCGTCGCCGGGTGCTTCGGCATCCGGTAACAGAACCCGGATTACGACCGGCTTCCCTCGTGATCGCGTTCGAAGCGTGGAATCCACGAGGGAGCATGACGTGCAGGAACAGTTGCCACTGCCGCCGGACGACGAGACGCCCGCGCCCAGCGCGTGCGACGAACCGACCGGCGACGCCGCGACGGGCTGGCTGACGGGCCGCCCCTGGCGGGCGGGCGCGGTGCCGGTCACCGAGACGGTCGAGCGCCTGCGCCGGGAGGTGCCGCTCATGGAGCCGGTCTCCGAGCGCATGCTCCACCTGCTGGCCGCGCGCGCCTTGACCAGCCGCCGCGATCTCGAGAGCTTCTTCTACCCCTCGCTCGAGCATCTCTCCGATCCCTTCCTGCTCGTGGAGATGGACAAGGCCGTCGCCCGCATGCTGCGCGCGGTGCGCAAGGGCGAGAGCGTGGCCGTCCACGGCGACTTCGACGTCGACGGCATCACCGGCTGCGCCGTCCTGCACCTCCTGCTCGAGAACCTCGAGGTGGACGGCTCGCGCGTGCACACCGGTCTGCCGTTCATCCCCGACCGCACCCGCGACGGGTACGGCGTGGCCGACCGCATGGTCCGCCAGTGGGCGGCCGAGGGCGTCACGCTGCTGATCACCGTCGACACCGGGGCGGCGGCGCTGGCCGAGCTCGAGCTCGCGCGCGAACTCGGCATCGACGTCATCGTCCTCGACCACCACATCTTCGAGGAGCGCCCCTGCGCCGTGGCCCTCGTCAACCCGCGACGGCCGGACGCGCGCTATCCCAACCCCGATCTCTGCGGCGTCGCCGTGGCGTTCAAGTTCGCCGAGGCCATCGGCCAGGAGCGCCCCGAGAGCCTGCCCGACGGCTTCCTGGCCAGCCTGACCGACCTGGTGGCGCTCGGCCTGGTGGCCGACCAGATGAGCCTGACCGGCGAGAACCGCGTTCTCGTGCGCAAGGGCCTGGCGCGCCTGGCCGACCGCGAGCAGATCCGCATCGGACTGAAGGAGCTGCTGCGCGTCAGCGGCCTGGATCGCGGCTTTCCGATCACCGCCTCGGACCTCGCCTACCAGGTGGCCCCCCGCCTGAACGCCTGCGGCCGGATCGGCCGGGTGATGGCCGCGCTGGAACTCCTGCTGACCGACGACCAGGACCACGCCCGCCGCCTCGCCGAGGAGGCCGACCGCACCAACACGCGCCGCAAGCAGGCCGACCTCGCCCTCAAGGAGGAGGCGGTCGAGATGGCCAGGCCGTACGTCGAACGCGGTGATCCGGGGCTGGTCCTGCACTCGCACACCTGGCACAAGGGCGTGATCGGCATCGGCGCGGCACGCCTGGTCGAGCTCTACCAGTTGCCCACGATCCTCATCGCCGAGGAGGGCGACGAGGCGCGGGGCTCGGCCCGCTCGGTGGCCGACGTCGACGTCAAGTCGGTGCTCGACCGCTGCGCCGGGTACCTGCTGCGCTACGGCGGCCACAGCCAGGCCGCCGGCCTGACCCTTCGCCGCCGGGACATCAAGGACTTCCGCGAGGCCTTCCTCGCCGCGCTCCGGCGGCAGCCGCAATCTGGCCCGGTGCCGGTGGCCTACGACCTGGACCTGGCGCTGGCCGACATGGCGGCCCAGGACGTCGCCAGGCTCGTCTGGGAGCTCGACAAGATGGAGCCCTTCGGCGCGGGCAATCCCAAGCCGGTCTTCCGCTGCAGCGGCCTGCGCCTGAAGCAGATGCCGGCGGTGATGGGTGGTGGCGCGCACCTGCGGTTCGGTTTCCGGCCGCCACGCTCGGTGCCCGAGGGCACGCCGGCGCTGAGTCGCGAATTCGTCGCCTTCGGGGCCGGCGAGGCGTGGCGGCGCGAGCTGGCGGGCCTCGAGCAGCGCAATCTCGACCCGCTCGCCCTCGACTGGGAGGTCCTCTTCCAGATCGGCCGCTCGAACTTCCGACCCCGCGGCGGCGGATACGACCCGGTGCAGCAGCTCCTGGTCGACATCCGCCCCGCCAGCGCGCCATGAACCCCCCGGTCGCGGCCGCGCTCCAGCAACGACTGGAGGCGATGCTCGAGCGGATTGTCGACTACAATCCGCAGAGCCGGCTCGACCGCATCCGCGACGCCTACGCCATGGCGGTCGAGTTCCACGCCGAGCAGCGGCGCCGCAGTGGCGAGCCGTACGTCTCGCACCTGCTGAGCGTGACCGAGATCATGGCCGAGCTGCACATGGACGACGACACGCTGGTCGCCGCCCTCCTGCACGACGTGGTCGAGGACACCCCGGTCGAGCTCGCCGACGTCGAGGACCGCTTCGGCGCCGACGTCGCCCACATGGTCGACGGCGTGACCAAGATCTCGAGCCTGGGCAACATCAATCCCGAGGCGCGCAAGGCCGAGACCTACCGCAAGCTCATCCTCTCGACGGCGCAGGACCCGCGGACGGTGCTCATCAAGCTGGGCGATCGCCTGCACAACATGCGCACCATCGAGCACATGAAGCCCGAGCGGCAGCGGGACATCGCCGAGGAGACGATGGACGTCTACGCCCCGCTGGCGCACCGCTTCGGCATCGCGCGGGTCAAGTGGGAGCTGGAGGACCGGTCGTTCAAGGTCCTGCAGCCCGAACGCTACTTCGCCATCGAGGCGGGGATCAAGCAGACCCGGGCCGAGCGCGAGCGGATCATCGAGGAGGTGCGCAGCCCGCTGGTCTCCGCGCTGGGCAAGGCCGGCCTGGACTGCCGGGTCGAGGGCCGCCCCAAGCACTTCTACTCCATCCACCGCAAGATGCTCGAGCAATCGATCGGACTGGAGCGCATCTACGATCTGCTGGCCATGCGCGTGATCACCGAGACCAAGGCCGACTGCTACCACGCCCTGGGCATCATCCACTCCCTGTACCCGCCGCTCACCGACCGCATCAAGGACTACGTCGCCAAGCCCAAGCCCAACATGTACCAGTCGCTGCACACGACGGTGCAGCTGCCGGGCGGCAAGTTCATCGAGATGCAGATCCGCACCGTCGAGATGCACGAGCGCAGCGAGCTGGGCATCGCCGCGCACTGGCGCTACAAGGAGGCCAGCAGCGAGGCCACCGACTTCGGCCACTTCGTCAAGCTCCTGCACGAGATCATGGAATGGCAGCAGGACGAGGACGATCCGCGGGAGTTCATGGAGACCCTGCGCATCGACTTCTTCCAGGACGAGGTCTTCGTCTTCAGCCCCGCCGGAGACCTCTTCCAGCTGCCCTCGGGGGCGACGCCCCTGGACTTCGCCTTCGCCATCCACAGCGAGGTCGGCCTGCATTGCGTCGGCGCGAAGGTCAACGACCGCATGGTGAGCCTGCGCACCCCCCTGCAGAACCGCGACACCGTGGAGATCCTGACCGCGAAGACGGCGCGGCCGTCGACCAGCTGGCTCGACATCGTCAAGACCGGACGGGCCAAGGCGCACCTGAGGCGCTGGATCAAGAACACGCAGCTCGAGGAGAGCGTCCGGCTCGGGCGCGAGATCCTCGAGCGCGAGGCCGACCGGCGGAAGCTGCGCCTGAACATCGACAAGGACCTGGTCGACGTCGCGACCGATCTCGGCTACAGCGAGCTGGACAAGCTGCTGGCGGCCGTCGGCCACGGCGAGCTGTCCTGGCAGCGGGTACTGGGACGGTTCCAGCCGCCGGAGCGGTCGTTGCCCGACCGGGTGATCGACCGCGGCCGCGACCTCTACGACTCGATCCTGCGGCGCAAGGCCGGCGGCGTGCGGGTGGCCGGCGAATCGAACCTCATGGTGACGTTCGCCCGTTGCTGCAACCCCATCCCCGGCGACGAGATCACCGGCGTGATCACCCGCGGCCGCGGCGTGGCGGTGCATCGCCTCGGCTGCTCGAACCTGCGCGATCCGGCCCTGCGCGAGCGCATGATCGACGTCTCGTGGGATGCCGAACCGGGGCAGGTCTTCCTGGTCAAGCTGGTCATCCAGGCCGGCGACCGCAGCAATCTCCTGGCCGAGGTCACGCGGGAGATCGGCGAACTGGACATCAATCTGCACAGCGGAGAGTTCGCCGTCGAGGGCGGGGTGGCCAAGGCGACGCTGGTGGTCGAGGTGCACAACCTGAACGACCTGCAACGGATCCTCAAGGCGGTGCAGAAGATCCCCGGGATCGAGCGCATCGACCGTTACCAGGTGGGCTGACCCATGCGGTGCGTGGTGCAACGATCGGGACCGGCCCGCGTGGAGATCGCCGGCGAGACCGTCGGCGAGATCGACCGTGGCCTGGTCGTCCTGGCGGCCTTCGCGCCGGCGGACACCGAGGCCGAGCTGGCGTGGATGGCGCGCAAGCTGCCGTCGCTGAGACTGTTCAACGACGACCAGGGCAAGATGAACCTCAGCCTGCGCGACACCGGGGGCGGGATCCTGCTCGTCAGCCAGTTCACGCTCTACGGCGATTGCCGAAAGGGCAACCGGCCGAGCTACGTGCATTCGGCGCCGCCGGACCGGGCCGAGGCCCTGTACGACCGCTTCGGCATGCTGCTGCGCCAGGAGTGGCCGACCGTGGCCGAGGGGCGCTTCGGGGCGACGATGGCGGTCTCGCTGGTCAACGAGGGGCCGGTCACGGTGATCGTCGATCGCGAGGCGGCCTCATGACGGCCTGTCCGTTCGTCCCCTGGCCCGCTGGCGAGGTGCTTGTGCTGGCCAGCCGGTCGCCGCGACGCGCCGAGCTGCTGCGCACGGCCGGCATCCCGTTCGAGGCCCGGCCGGTGGGCGACGTCGAGGCCGAGCATGCCGACCGCCTCGCCCGGCTGCACGACCATCCGGCGCCGTACGCCGAGGAGCTCGCGCGGCTGAAGGCGGCCGCCGCCTGCGAGCTGCTGCCCGGGAGGCTGGTGCTGGGTGCCGACACCATCGTGGTGGTCGACGATGAGGTCCTCGAGAAGCCGCGCGACGACGCCGAGGCGCGCGCCATGCTGGCCCGGCTGTCCGGGCGCCGGCACGTGGTGATCTCGGCGATCGCGCTGTGCGGCGGACCCTACCGGCACTGGGTGGGGCACGAGCGGACCGAGGTCGAGTTCCTCGCGCTGGAACGGTCGGCCATCGAACGCTACGTCGCCACGGGCGAACCCATGGACAAGGCCGGCGCCTACGGGATCCAGGGCCTCGGCGCGCTCATGGTCCGCGGCGTGCGCGGCTGCTACTTCAACGTCATGGGCCTGCCGCTGGCCCGGCTCGGCGAGGCGCTGCGGGCGATCCTCGCCCCCGAGGAGTCCGCGTCATGAACCTGCCGTTTCCGTTCCCCGTCGTGCGCTGGACCGGCCAGAGCGTGCGCCTGATCGACCAGACCCGCCTGCCGGGCGAGCTGGTCTTCCGCGATTGCACCACCGTGGACCAGCTGTGCGCGGCGATCCGCGAGCTGGCCGTGCGCGGGGCGCCCGCCATCGGGGTGGCGGCGGCGTTCGGCATGGTCCTGGCCAACCACCGGGGCGAGCCGCTGGACGAGGCGCGCGCCAGGCTCGCGGCCACCCGGCCGACCGCGGTCAACCTCTTCTGGGCGCTGGAGCGGATGGCGCAGGTCGCCGATCCGGACGGTCTGCTGGCCGAGGCCGAGGCGATCATGGCCGAGGACCTGGCCATGGGCCGGGCCATGGGCGAGGCCGGCCAGGCGCTGCTGCCCGACCCCTGCACCGTGCTGACCCACTGCAACGCCGGGGGGCTGGCGACCGCCGGGTACGGCACGGCCCTGGGCGTGGTCTACGCCGCGCACGAGGCCGGCAAGCGGATCACCGTGTTCGCCGACGAGACCCGCCCCCTGCTGCAGGGCGCGCGGCTGACCGCCTGGGAATTGCAGGCGCGGGGGATCCCGGTGACCGTCCTGCCAGACGTCGCCGCGGCCACGGTGCTGCGGCAGGGACGGGTCGACGCGGTGATCACCGGCGCCGACCGCATCGCGGCCAACGGCGATGTGGCCAACAAGATCGGCACCTACCCGCTGGCCGCCCTGGCCGCGCGCCACGGGGTGCCCTTCTACGTCGCGGTGCCCAGCTCGACCATCGACCCGGCGACCGCCAGCGGCGATTCGATCCCCATCGAGGAGCGCGATCCGGACGAGGTCCACCGGTTCGGTGGCGAGCGGTTCACCCCGGAGGGCGTCGCGGCCCACAACCCGGCCTTCGACGTCACGCCGGCCGAGCTCGTCGCCGCCATCGTCACCGAGGATGGCGTCCACCGCCCACCCTATCGATTCGCGTCGGCTTGACACTCTGCGGCGTGAATGCTAGATTTCCCGCCCCCGAGTAGGAAACCGCGAGGTGCGGCTTGGTGGCCGCGCCCGCACCGTTTTGTGTCCGTTGGAGTTGTGGCCCGACGGACGTGGAGGAGACCGTGAAGACCTACAGCATGAAGCAGGACGAGATCGCCAAGGACTGGCTGGTGGTCGACGCCGCCGGCATCCCGCTCGGCCGCCTGGCGACGCGGATCGCGACCTTCCTGCGGGGCAAGCACAAGCCCACCTTCCAGCCGAACCTGGACATGGGCGACAACGTGATCGTCATCAACGCGGCGGACGTGGAGCTGACCGGCCAGAAGCGCGAGAAGAAGGTCTACCTGCGCTACTCGGGGTGGATCGGCGGTCAGAAGGCGACGCCCATGAGCGTCATGATGGAGAGGCACCCGGACCGGGTCGTCTCCAAGGCCGTCTGGGGCATGATGCCCAAGACCCGCCTCGGGCGTCGTCAGATGCGCCACCTGCGCGTCTACGCCGGCCCGGAGCATCCGCACACCGCCCAGCAGCCCAAGACCGTCGAGCTCGGAGGTAAGTAGCTTGGAGGAGAGGTATTACGCCACCGGTCGCCGCAAGACCGCCGTCGCTCGCGTCTGGCTCGTCCAGGGCAACGGCAAGCTGATGGTCAACCGTCGCGACGGCAACGACTACTTCAGCGAGATGCAGATCCTACACGCCCTCGAGCCGCTCAAGACGCTGGCGGCCGAGGGTGATTTCGACGTCTGGTGCACCGTCAAGGGCGGCGGCATCAGTGGGCAGGCGGGCGCGCTGCGTCACGGCCTGGCCCGGGCGCTGGTCGTGGCGAACGAGGATTTCCGCAAGCCGCTACGCAGCGGTGGATTCCTGACCCGCGACTCGCGCATGGTCGAGCGCAAGAAGTACGGACGACCGGGCGCCCGCAAGCGCTTCCAGTTCTCCAAGCGCTAGACCACGACATCACGCACCCGGTGTGAGGCGCGGGACAGGTGGCGCGCAAGCGCTCTCCCGCGCCGTCGATCGCCGGGGAGGACGAACCTGAATCTGGAGGAATCAACATGGCCGACGTTGGCCTGCGCGACCTGCTCGAGGCGGGGGTCCATTTCGGACACCAGACCCGCAAATGGAACCCGAAGATGCGCCCCTACATCTTCATCGCCCGGGGCGGCATCTACATCATCGACCTGCAGAAGACCCTGCGTCTCCTGAACCGGGCCACGGACTTCTTGAAGACCACCGTGAGCAAGGGCGGGACGGTGCTGTTCGTCGGAACCAAGAAGCAGGCCAAGATCGCCGTGCAGGAGAACGCCCAGAAGTGCGGCATGCCCTACGTGACAGAGCGCTGGCTCGGCGGCATGCTCACCAACTGGCAGACCATCTCCCAGCGCGTCGAGAAGATGGAGGACTACGAGGCCATGATGACCGACGGTCGCATGGAGAAGCTCTCGAAGAAGGAGCAGCTCGAGGTCAACCGTTCCTACGAGAAGCTCAAGAAGAACCTGGGCGGCATCCGCACCATGAAGAAGCTTCCGTCCGCCGTGTTCATCGTCGACACCGCCGAGGAGGAGACCGCGGTGCGCGAGGCGAACAAGCTCGGGATCCCGGTCATCGGCATCGTCGACACCAACGCCGACCCCAACCTCGTGAGCTACCCGATTCCCGGCAACGACGACGCCATCCGCAGCATCAATCTCTTCGCGCGCACCATCGCCAAGGCCATCGAGGATGGCAAGCAGATGCGCGCCGAGGGCAAGGACAACGTGGACATGGCCGCGGCCGCCCCGGCCGAACCGAAGGCCACGGCCACCCTGGACGAGACCGCCCCGGAGCCGAAGCCCGAGGCCTGAAACGGAGACGATGGACATGGAAATCAGCGCCAAGATGGTCAAGGAACTGCGTGACGCGACCAACGCGGGAATGATGGACTGCAAGCGGGCCCTGCAGGAGACCGGCGGCGACGTCGATGCGGCCAAGGAGTACCTGCGCAAGAAGGGCATCGCCAAGGCGGACAAGAAGGCCGACCGTGCCACCAGCCAGGGCCTCGTCGGGTCGTACATCCACATGGGCGGCCAGGTGGGCGTGCTCGTGGAGATCGCGTGCGAGACGGACTTCGTCGCGCGCACCGACGACTTCAAGGAGATGGTGCACAACATCGCCATGCACATCGCGGCGGCGGCGCCGGCGGCGGTCTCCCGCGAGGAGGTCGACCCCTCGCTGATCGAGAAGGAGAAGGAGATCTACGCCGCCCAGATGCGCGATGAAGGCAAGCCCGAGAACATCATCGAGAAGATCGTCGAGGGCAAGGTCGGCAAGTTCTACTCCGAGATCGTCCTGACCGAGCAGAAGTACGTGAAGGACCCCGAGCTGACCGTCGAGGACTACATCAAGTCCGTCATCGCCAAGCTCGGCGAGAACATGCAGGTCAAGCGCTTCGCGCGCTTCGCCATCGGCGAGTAAGCTCCTGACACAGCCCGGGCTGCCCTGGCGGCCCGGGCCTTCCTGTACCTCGGGGCCGCCATGCAGACGTTTTCCCGCATCCTCCTGAAGCTGAGCGGTGAAGCGCTCGGCGAACAAGACGCCCAGTTCTCCCATGCCAAGATCACCGCCCTCGCCCAGAGCCTGCACCAGGCGGTGCAGTCGGGCGTACAGGTGGGCGTGGTCTGCGGGGCGGGGAACATCTTCCGGGCGCGGCAGGCCAACCTGAACGTCATGGGTCGGGTGACCGCCGATCACGTCGGCATGCTGGCCACGGTCATGAACGCCGCGGTCCTTCGCGACTACCTGCGCGCCGAGGGGCAGCCGTCGGTGATCTTCACCCCGCGCGAGCAGCACCCGCTGGCCTTGCCCTTCGTGCGCGACCAGGCGCTCAAGCTGCTCACGTCCGGGACGGTCCTGCTGTTCGCCGGCGGTACGGGCAACCCCTATTTCACGACCGACTCGGCCGCGGCCCTGCGGGCGCTGGAGATCTCGGCCGACGGCCTCCTGAAGGCCACCCAGGTCGACGGGGTTTACGACCGGGATCCTCACCAGTATCCTGATGCCCAGAGGTTCGATCATCTCACGTATGACGAGGTGCTGGCCCGCAAGCTGCGGGTCATGGACCTCACGGCGATCACGATGTGCGCCGAGGGCAACCTGGCCGTGACCGTCTTCGACGTCACCGACCCGGACAACCTGCGGCGGGTCCTGGACGGAGAGGACGTGGGGACCCGCATCACCAAGGAGCCGAGAGCATGAGCAAGGACGTTCTCGAGAACAGCGAGCTGGATATGGGCGAGGAGGTCGACACCGTCAAGCGCCGGCTTGGCAAGATCCGCACCGGGAAGGCGTCGCCGGCCCTGCTCGACGGCGTGATGGTGGAGTACTACGGTTCGCCCACGCCGCTCAAGCAGCTGGCCACCGTCTCGGCGCCGGAGGCGCGGCAGCTGACGGTCAAGCCGTTCGACCGGTCCTCCATCGGGGCCATCGAGAAGGCCATCCAGTCGGGCAACCTCGGCCTGAACCCGTCGAACGACGGCATGATGATCCGCATCCAGATCCCCGAGCTCACCGAGGAGCGGCGCCGGGAGTTCAGCAAGCTGGCCCGGGAGATCGGTGAGGACGGCAAGGTCGCCGTGCGGCGCGTGCGGCAGGACGCCAACGACCAGCTCAAGAAGGAGCTGAAGGACGGCGACATCACCGAGGACGAGCAGCACGCCGAGCGCGACGAGATCCAGAAGCTCACCGACCGCTTCTGCGCCGAGATCGACGAGATCGTCAAGGCCAAGGAAGCGGAGATCATGGAGATCTAGTGGATCCCTTCCCGGAGCACGACGACCAGCAACTGGCGGCGCTCCTGGAAGAGCGGGGCGAGCTCCCGCGCCACGTGGCGATCATCATGGACGGCAACGGCCGCTGGGCGAGGCGACGCTTCCTGCCCCGCGCGGCCGGGCATCGCGCGGGACGGCACTCGGTCCGCGCGGCGGTGTCGGTCTGCCATCGCCTGCACATCGAGGCCCTCACCCTCTACACGTTCAGTCAGGAGAACTTCCGGCGGCCGGTGTCCGAGGTGTCGGCGCTCTGGAGCTTCCTCGAGGAGGCGCTGCTGGTCGAGCGCGCCGAGCTGAAGGAGACCGGGGTCCGGCTCGTCGTCTCCGGCGACGTGGCGTTGCTGCCCGAGCGGGCGCGGTCGGCGCTGGAAGAGACGATCGACGACCTGCGGGGCGGCGACGGCCTGGTGCTCAACCTCGCCCTGGCGTACGGCGGCCGGCAGGAGATCGTGCACGCGGCGCAGGTGGCGGCCCGGCGGGTGGCGGACGGTGAGCTCGCCCCCGAGGACATCACCGAGGAGACCCTGCGGGCCGGACTCTACCATCCCGAGCTGCCCGACCCCGACGTCGTCATCCGCACCAGCGGCGAGTGCCGGCTGAGCAACTTCCTGATCTGGCAGGCGGCGTACGCCGAGCTGCTGATCTGCGACGAGCTCTGGCCCGACTTCCGCGAGCGGCAATTCCTGCTGGCGCTGGCGCGCTACCAGCAGCGCGAACGGCGCTTCGGCGGTCTCCCTGGACACGTCACGTGACCGTCATCGCGCGATTCCGACGAGCGGGCGTTGTGCCGCGCATGGCGGCCATCCTCGTCGGCGTGCCGTGCGTCTACATCATCACCGAGCGCGGCGGCGTGTTCTTCCTGCTGCTGGTCGACCTGATGATCCTGCTCGGCCTGTCCGAGTTCTTCCAGCTCATGGAGGCCAAGGGCAACCGGCCATCGCGCCTGCTGGGATACGCCGCGGCGCTGGCCGTCAGCCTGCACGTCTACCTCGACGGGCCGGCGCTCACGCTGGTGCTGACGGTGATCCTGGTGCTGATCATGATCCGCGAGATCTTCCGGCGGGATGCGGACAAGGCGCTCGCCAACATCGCGGTGACCGTCCTGGGGGTCATGTACGTGGGCTGGCTGGGCAGCCACCTGGTGATGCTGCGCGAGCTGGACGTCGGCTACGGCAGCCGGATCGTGTTCTTCGGGCTCCTGATCATCTGGGCCTGCGACACGGTCGCCTACATCGTCGGCATCCTGTTCGGCCGCAAGAAGCTGGTCCCGCACATCAGCCCCAACAAGACCTGGGCGGGCGCCGTGGGCGGGCTGGCCGGCGGCACGCTCGCCGGCTGGGTGAGCACGCTGACGTTCCTGCCGGTGATCACCCCGCTGACCGGGGCCGGGCTGGGCCTGGCGTGCGCCGTGATCGGCCAGCTCGGCGACCTGGTCGAGTCGCTCCTGAAGCGTGACGCGGGGATCAAGGACTCGGCGCAGATCATCCCCGGCCACGGCGGCATCCTCGACCGGGTCGACTCGTTGCTGTTCTCGATGCCGCTGCTGTTCTACTGGTTCCGGTTCATGGTGCTATGATCGACGCGCTCTACTCCTACCGGCGGCCCGAGGCCCTGCCCGAACCATTGCGCCTGGTGGTGCTGGGCGCCACCGGCAGCATCGGCGAGCAGACCCTCGACCTGGTCCGCCGCTTCCCGGACCGGCTCGGGCTGTCCGCGGTGTCGGTCAACCGGCGCTGGCGCGAGCTGGCCGCCGCCCTGGGCGACGGGGACCGGCCCCTGGTCGCGATCGGCGACGCCGACGCCCGGGACGAGGCGGCCGCGGCCGGGGTCTTCGGCGACCGTCTGCTCGCTGGCGCGGGCGCCACCGCCCTCGTCGACGCCGCCGACGATGCCACCGTCGTCGTCAACGGCATCGTGGGGGCGGCGGGGCTGGGAGCGACGCTCGCCGCCGCCCGGCGCGGGCTGCGGATCGCCCTGGCCAACAAGGAGTCGCTGGTCGTCGGCGGCGAGCTGGTGCGCGCGGCCGTCCGCGAGGGCGGCGCCGAGCTGCTGCCGGTCGACTCGGAACACTCCGCGCTGGCGCAGTGCCTCTGCGGGCGGGCGCGCGACGACGTCGAGCGTCTGGTGCTGACCGCCTCGGGCGGGCCGTTCCGGACCGCGTCCCGGGCCGAGCTCGAGGCGGTCACCCTGGAGCAGGTCCTCGCCCATCCCACCTGGGACATGGGGCCGAAGATCACCGTCGACTCGGCGACCCTGATGAACAAGGGTCTGGAGGTGATCGAGGCGCATCACCTGTTCGGCGTGCCCTATGCGGCGATCGACGTGGTGGTGCACCCAGGATCCTGGGTCCATTCGCTGGTCGTGATGACCGACGGCGCGCTGCTCGCCCAGCTCGGGCAGCCGGACATGCGCCTGCCGCTGCTGTACGCGATCAACGGCGAGCAGCGGTGGCCGCTGGGCGGCGACCGCCTTGATCTCGCCGGACTCGGCGAGCTGCGCTTCGAGCGGCCGGATACGGACCGGTTCCCGTGCCTGCGCCTGGCCCGCGAGGCGGGCGAGGCCGGCGGCACCGCGCCCGTGGTCCTGAACGCGGCCAACGAGGTCGCCGTCGACGCCCTGCTTGCCGGTCGGCTCCGGTTCGTCGATCTTCCCCATGTCGTCGCCGGGGCGCTCGAGCGCCTGCCGGCCGAGCCGCTGGTCGATCTGTCCACCGCGCTGGACACCGATCGACGCGCGCGGCACGTGGCATCTTCCCTCGTGAGGTCCTGAGTGCTGATCACGATCCTGGCGAGCATCTTCACGCTCGGTCTCGTGGTGATCGTCCACGAGCTGGGGCATTTCCTCGTCTGCAAGGTCTTCGGCGTTTACGTCAAGACCTTCTCGGTCGGCATGGGGCCGAAGATCCTGGCCCGCCGGTTCGGCGAGACCGAATACGCGCTCTCCCTGATCCCCTTCGGCGGATACGTCAAGATGGCGGGCGAGGGCATGATGGAGGAGATCCAGGACACGGGCACCCTGGATCAGCGCAAGTACCCGCTCGGCACCGAGGCGGGCGCCGAGGAGCGAGCCGGCCTCGACGACGACATCCCCGCCGACCGGCAGTTCCTCAACAAGCCGGCCTGGCAGCGGTTGCTCGTCTTCCTGGCCGGTCCGCTGGCCAACGTTGCCCTGGCGTACGTCATCTATGCCGGGCTGTTCATGCACGCGGGGCTGCCGGTCAACCCGGTCACCGAGATCGGACACGTCTCCCGGTCCGGCCCGGCGGCCGCGGCGGGGCTGCAGGCCGGCGACGTGTTCCTGGCCGTCGACGGCGAGCCGGTCGACGACTGGTACGAGATGACCGAACGGCTGGCCGATGCCGCCGGCATCACGGCCGACGCGGAGGTGGCCCGCCCGGTGCCCGTGACGGTTCAGCGCGGGCCGGAGACCATCCACACCGAGATCCGCCTCGCCCGCGAGGACGGTTCCTGGACCCTCGGCTGCCAGCCGCACGACAACCTCGTCGGCCGCGTGCAGCGCGGCGGCCCCGCCGAACGGCTGGGGCTCCAGCGTGGTGACCGCATCGTCGAGCTGGATGGCGAGCCGGTGGGCAGCCACCTGCAGGTGCTGGAGATCGTGCAGCGATCGGCGGGCGAGGAGCTCCAGATCGGCTGGGTCCGCGACGGTCAGCGCCTCGAGGGCGTGGTCGTGCCCGACGCCTACGAGATCATGCCCGACAGCACCGTCGGCCGCATCCACTACGAGAAGCTCCAGGAGCGGCGGCAGCTCGGGCTGGGCGAGGCCCTGGTGCAGGGCCATCACCAGACCTGGTACACCACCAGCCGCACGGCGATCGAGCTCAAGCGCTGGGTGTCCGAGCGCATGGGCCTCGAATCGGTCGGCGGTCCGATCCGTATCGCCCAGGTGGCCGGCGAGATGGCGCGCTGGGGCTTCGACCGCCTCCTGATGTTCATCGCCTTCTTCTCGGTGAACCTGTTCCTGCTCAACATGCTGCCCATCCCGGTGCTCGACGGCGGGCACGTGCTGTTCCTCATCCTCGAGGTCCTGCGCGGCAAACCGGTCGACGAGCGCGTGCAGGGCATCGCCACCCAGATCGGGCTGATCTTCCTGCTGCTGTTCATGACCGTGGTGCTGGTCCAGGACGGCGTGCGGGTCTTCACCGGTTGATCGTTGCGGCCCGCTGCCGCATGATCATCCGGGCGGTGCCGGTGTCGGCAGCGGCGCGTCCAGGCGGTCGCGACGCGGTGCGAAGGTGAGCGAGTCGTTCTCCGCCTCGAGGACCCGGCGCAGGAGGCCATGGAACCGTGACGCGCGCCGGGGTTCAAGGGGAAGACGACGGAGCAGGTCCTCCGGCACGGAATCGCCCCATGCCACCGCCAGACTGTCGAGGACGACCTCGCCGAGCTCGGGATCGGCCAGCGCGACCGCCCGCGCGCGTTCGAGCACGACCAGGCGTTCGAGGCAGAAGGACTCGTCGGCCGTCAGGTCGGCCAGCGTCAGGTGATCGGGCTCGCGAGCGCAGGCCGCGACCAGGACGAGCAGGATGGGCAGCAGTCGTTTCATGATCTCCATCAGTGGGAATGGTCGCAGCTGGCTCGGCTGGCTCCTCGTCCTGCTCGCCAGCGGTGCCATCGCCGATCCGGAGCTGGATTACGGCCTCGAGACCAACCCGCTGGCCGGGGTCGAGATCACCGGCAACACGCTGCCGAGCGACGATCTCAAGCGCGCCCTTCGCCTGTCCGACCGGGACTGGCTGCGGCCGCTGGCCAGTCCCGAGTATCGCCCCGACCTCATCGAGACGCAACTACGGCAGCTCCGCAGCTACTACCGGCGACAGGGCTATCACGAGGCGACGGCGACCCTCGATTCGGTGGTCACGCGGTCGGAGTACGGTGACGTGCTCTACATCTCGGTGGACGAGGGGTCGCGCACGCTCATCGACGAGGTGCGGTTCCTCGGGACCGGGCCCATCGACGAGGGTGACCTCAGGCGGGTCCTCGAGCTCACCGAGGGATCGCCGTCACCGGCCGACCTGAACGGCTTCGGCGAGGACATCTACCGCATGCGCCGCCTCTACTGGGACGAGGCGCGGCTGCGGGCGGAGATCCGGCCGGCGCTGTCGTTCACGCCGACGAAGAACGACCGGCGGCGACTGGCCACGGTCACGTACGTGATCGAGCCGGGGCCCACCTACACAGTCAGCCGCATCGACATCACCGGGACGCCGGCCACGCGCGAGGAGCTCATCGTGCGCGAGGTCCGGCTAGACCCGGGCGACCCCTTCGCCTGGGACGCGGTCGAGCTCACCCGCCAGCAACTGCTGGCGACGGCGCTCTTCCGCGACGTGAGCCTGAGGGCCGTCGACTGGGACACCACCGCGCACACCGCGGCCCTGGAGGTGCGGGTGACCGACCGCAAGCCGGCCTACTACGAGCTCGGCATCGGCCTGGGCAGCCGCGAGCGCGTGCGCGCCCTGGCCGCCTGGGGGCACAACAACCTCTGGGGCAGCGGACGGCGCCTGCAGCTGCGGCTGCGCGGCTACTGGAACGTCGAGGAGATCATCGCCGACTCGCGCAACTTCGACGAGGGCGACCTGAACTACCGCGCCGACGTCTTCTACAGCAATCCCCACCTGTTCGGGCGCGAGTATCCGCTGGACGTCAACCTGTTCGGCAAGCGCGAGACCCGCGGCGA
>WJIQ01000102.1 GCA_014730255.1 bacterium
GGTCGCGGCCCTGGGCACGACGGTGGCCGAGCTGGAGGCGATGCTCGCCTCGGTCGACAGGCGCGGCACCAGCGTGCCCGCCGGCGGGACGTACCTGGCGATCGTGCCCGGTGACGACGGAGCCCCGCCCCTGGCGTGCAGCCTGTCGCTACCGGATGGCTGGCAGCACGGCGACGCGAGCCGGGTGGTCCTGCTGCTGGCCCGGGCTCCCGGGGCAGCCACGCGGGCCGTGAGCCGGGCGCCGCGCCTGCTGGCCGAGCTGGCCGAGGGTGCAGCGTCGGCGCCCGTGGTGCTCGCGATCCCGCATCTGCCGCCCGACCATGATCCCGACGTCGCCCGGGTGACGGCCCGCCGCCTTCTCGACTGGACGCGGGAGTTCCTCGGTTCGCATCGCATCCACGTGGCGGGCGTCGACCTGCTGGCGGCCACCACCCTGGAGCTGGCCGCCGACCGGCCCGACGAGCTGGCGGGCGTGCTGGCGATCACGGGCATGAACTTCCGCCCGTACCCGGACCTCGACCGCGAGGCGATCGTCACCCGGCTGTCCGGATTGCCGACCGAGCTCCCCATCGGCTGGATCTGGTTCCCCGACGAGATCGGCCCGGGCGATCAGGGACGGCTGATGCGCGCCGTGCTCGCCGACCGGGGCCACGAGCTCTCCCCGCAGGTGGCCGTTCCCGGTGGCCTGGGGTTCGATCAGGCCTGGACCCGTGCGCTGGCCTGGGCGAGCGACGGTTCGCGCGACTGATCTGCCCGGATGCCATCGGATTCTTCTCGACGTCCGATCGGAAAGGATCGACGCGCGCGCCGCGACAACTCGTTGTCAAGACGTCCATTGACCCGCCTTGCGCTTCCCTGCGCCGCGGCAAGGGATCCACGCACCGTCCCGGGTGACAAATTTTTTGTTTGAACACCTCGTCGCATCGGAGTAGAGTCCGCGACGCATTCGAAGATTCTACATCCGACGTCTCAAAAACTATTCGTCGCGCGGCATATATCAGATCAAACTCCTTGCCTTTCATCAAGCCTGCGCCCTTGGCCAATGGACCGCCCGGAACCCCTTTCCGGCAAACCCTGTTGAATATTGATTCTCAATTAGCTGTATCCCGACACTGATCGAGCCTCCGAGCCACGACATCGCCGACCCGCACCCGGGGCTCCAGACGCGACCTGATCGCGAAGATTCAGGTTGGTGTCGCGCAGGTCGCGCCAAGCAGGGAAAGGAGGGATGCCTGCTTAGTCGGACCAACCGATGCGATGCTTGTTGACGCTCAACTTCGATTCATTGCAGCACCCATGACCGAATTCTAGGGAGGTTCCCCTGTGAAAACCAATCGCCTGTTAATGAGCCTGTGTGTGGTCCTGATGACCGCGGGGATGGCGGCGACGGCGGTCGCCCAGCCGATCCTGACCGTGACCCATGATGCGCCCGGCCCCATCGCCTGCGGGACCGAGGTCACGTTCACGGTCCACTACGATCCCAACGATTACACCGGCGAACTGCTCGCATACGAGATGACGGCCTCCGTCGACGGAACCGTCCTGACCTTGAACCCCGACGGAGCGACGATCCTGTGGCCGAATGAGTTCTTCGCCCCGATCTACGACGGCGACCAGGTCACGATCGGCACGACGGCACTCGACCCCGCCAACTATCTGACCGGGCCGGCGGATCTCTTCACCGTGACCTGCACCTCCGAAGCGACTGGCGACGCCGCGGAGCTGATGCTGTCCGACGTCACGCTACGAGACATCAACGGCGACGCGATCCCCGGCTGGACCATGACCGGTGACACGGTCGACGTCGACTGCAGCGCTCCCGGCGTGCCGGTCCTCGACCCAGAGCCCGAATACACGGCCGGGACGTCGAACGAGGTGTCCTGGGGTGCGGTCGTCGACGTCGGCGCCGACGGTACGGAGGCCTACCACGTGCAAGCCGCGACCGACGATGCGTTCACCGCGATCGTCGACGAGTACACCGGCTTGACCGGAACGAGCCAGATCTTCGCGGGTCTCGCCTCGCCCCAGGAGTACTTCTACCGCGTCCGCGCGATCGACGGACTGGGCAACGCATCCGACTGGTCGGCCACCGAGTCGAGCATCCAGGACGACTCGTCGCCGACGTCGTACATCGATGTCGCCGGGCCGGGCAGCAGCGCCACCGGCGTCTTCGACGTCCCCTGGGTCGCCGAGGATCCGGCGCCGGGAAGTGGCGTCGCCCACGTCGAACTCTGGTACTCGATCGACGGTGTCGGCGAGAACCGGTTCAATCTGATCTGGGAGACCAGCCCCATTCCGTTCGAGCGCCCCGCGGGGTCGCCGGACGGCGAATACCTGTTCTGGACGCGCGCGGTGGACAACGCGGGCAATACCGAGACCGAGGCGGAGCAGGCCATCGGCACCTGGCTGGTGACCATCGACTCCACGCCTCCGGACGTCCCCGAACTCGACCCCGAGCCCGACTTCACGCAGGGGACGGAGAACACGGTATCCTGGGCGGCCGTGTCTGACGCAGTCGAGTACCGCGTGACCTGCGTGGGCGTCGGCGAGCAGGTGGTCTCGGGTACCGAGGCGACCTTCGGGCCGCTCGACGACGGCGTGACCTACGAGTACCACGTCTCGGCCATCGATGCCCTCGCCAACGAGAGCGGCAACTCGGCCTCCGAGTTCTCCACGCAGGACGCCAACCCGCCGCTGGCAATGATCAACGACGCCGACAACGAATCGACCATCACCACCTCGCTGGTCGAGATGGACGTCGAGTTCGAGGACCGTACGATCGCCGACGATGCCGACGGCAGCGGCGTGACGGGGATCCGGCTCTACTACTCGGCCAACGGTGGCAGCTTCACCTTCGCCGGTGAGACGGCCGTCAGCGATCCCTCGCCCGTCACGATCGGCTACACCGTGCCGGAGGACGGCGAGTACGTGTTCTACACGCGTGCGGTCGATGCCGTGGGCAACGTCGAGCCGGTCCCTGCGGGGATCGAGTTCACGATCACGGTCGACACGACCGTGCCGGCCGGCGTCTTCGTGGTCAATGGTGATGACGACTACACGACCAGCGAGATCGTGGAGCTGTCGAACACGGACTTCCCCGACGACGTCGAGAAGATGTGGTTCACCAACTCGGAGAGCGCGACGCCGCCTCCGGCCGGCGATCCGGCATGGCTCGACTTCGCCGCGACCCAGGCCTGGACGCTCGACCTCACCCAGGGCGAGCAGACGGTCTACGCCTACTACCTCGACAGCGCGACCAACATGTTCGACACCCAGGACTCGATCATCCTCGACACCATCGCGCCGGCCGCGCCCACCGGGTTCTCCGCCGCCGCGGGCCACGAGACGATCACGCTGGAGTGGACCAACCCCAGCGACGAGGACATCGAGGTCGTCGAGATCTGGGCCTCGCTCTGGGACGACGTCATGGACGGCGCGGTCGACTCGGTCGGCTCGTCGGCCTACCCCGAGTTCAACGACATCGCCTGGCCGGACAACGGCGGCGCCGTGAGCGGCTACGCCGACGTGGCGGTCCTCGACGCCGACGCCGACTGGTTCCTGCTGGCCGAGGTCGCGGTCGCTCCGGACGGCGAGGTCGTGTTCGTCCACGACGCCGACTCGCATCCGGACGGTCTGGACTGGAGCCGCGCGGCCTACTCCTACTACCTCTTCGAGCGCGATGCCGCGGGCAACTACAGCCAGTCCACCCGGTGGACGAAGCGGACGATCAACTACATCCTCGGCGACTTCCGTCCGGACGGCGCCCAGGACGGCATCATCGACCTCGTCGATGACGTCACCTACTTCGCCATGGGCTACGGCGAGACGGCCCTCGACGGCGCGGGCGATCCGAACCCGGACTTCATGCCGGAGCTGGACATCTCCCTGCGGTACATCAACAGCAGTGGCGACGAGGCCGTCGGCCCGGTGCCCTGGACCGATGACGAGATCGAGTTCTTCGATCTGCTCCAGCTCGCACTCAACTTCCCGCTCTACCAGGCCAAGGCCGCCGTCGGTGCCCCGGAGACCCCGCTGCTGGCGTGGTACGAGGTCGACGAGAACGCCTGGGCGCTCGGCCTGACCGAGGAGTGCAACAGCCTCAAGGCCGTCCGCGTGCGGGCGAATCTGCCCGAGGACGTCACGGTCGGCGTCGCTGCGCACGACAACCTCGACGACGTCACGCACCTCCTGCTGAACGACGACGCCAGGGGCCTCGACCTCGGCTTCGCCGTCCTCGGCGAGAATGCGGTCATGCCGGGCTCGGGTGAGATCTTCCGGATCACCACCTCGCAGCCGATCGACCTGAGCGACGCCGACATCACCGTGCGCGATGCCACGGGCAACGTCATCGAGTTCGTGATGTCGTCCGAGCCCATCGAGGAGCTGCCCGAGGTCTACTCCGTCGGCAACAACTATCCCAACCCCTTCAACCCGCAGACGACCATCCAGTTCGCGCTACCGGAGGCCCAGGATGTCCGGATCGACATCTTCGACATCCGCGGCTACCGCCTGCGCACGCTGGTCGACGAGAGCATGCCGGCCGGTCACCACAGCGTGATCTGGAACGGCCGCGACGGGGCGGGGCGCCAGGTGGCGTCCGGCGCCTACTTCTATCGCGTCCAGGCCGGTCCGATGAGCGAGACCCGCCGCATGCTGCTGGTGAAGTAACGACCGACAGGAGGGGTCCGCCTCGGCGGGCCCCTCCGCATCGGTTCGCGAGCCAGGTGTCTCGCGTCGATGGGCCCGCGCCAGGATAGCCCGGCCATCCGTTCCTCAGGACATGGACGTGCGCCGCAGGAGGTCGCCCCGTGAAATACCCCACCATCATCCAGTCGCTGCTGATCGTTCTGGCGGTCTTCACCCTGGCCGGCGCGGCCAGCGCGCAGGTCGACCTGCGCTTCGAGCCCACCGACCCGAGCGTCGACATGGGCGACTCCATGCGCCTCGGGATCTACCTCGACGAGGCGATCGACGTGCGCACCTTCGAGATCACCCTCTCCTACGACGACACCTACCTGTCGAGCCTCGGTGGCGACACGGGCAGTCTGTTCGACGGCTCGTCCACCGGCTTCGAGGAGTTCGACGACTCCACCCCCGGACAATGGTACGGCCGCGTCGTCGTGCTCGGCGACCCCGTCCCCGTCGGCCCCGGCGAGCTCTACTACTGGGACGTCCAGGGCGATCAGGCCGGGCTGGCCGCGCTCTCGTCGGTCTCGATCCGCATGGCCGACGGCGACGCGGTGGAGTACACGGTCAACCCCCTGACCGGCACCCTCGAGGTGATCCCCCCGTTCGAGACCCCGGTCCTCGACCCCGAGCCCTCGTTCACGCCCGGGACCAGCAACACCCTGATCTGGGTCGACACCGGCGCGGCCGAGTACCAGGTGCAGGTCTCCACCGACTCCGCGTTCTCGACCATCCTGCAGGACTCCGGATGGATCACCGACACCAGCCACCCCTTCACCGGCCTCACCTCCGGCGAGACCTACTACTACCGGCTCCGGGGCCGGACGCCGGCTCCCGACTACACGTCGCCCTGGTCCGCCAGCGAATCCTCCACCCAGGACGACGAATCCCCCACCTCGAGCGCGCAGCCCCCCGGCACCTACCAGACCGGACAGACCTTCGAGATCCCGTGGACCGCCTCGGACGGCCTCAGCGGCCTGGACAGGATCGAGCTCTGGTTCGACGACGACGACGACGGCTCCTACGATCTTTACGTCACCGACGAGAACCCCTCGGCCAACACCCCATTCACCTTCACCGCCGAGACCGAAGGCCCCCACGCCTTCTACACCGTCGCCATCGACCTGGTCGGCAACGAGGAGGCCGCCCCCGGCACGCCCGACGTCACGACCCTGGTCGACACCGTCGACCCCACGACCAGCGCCGGCCCCCTCGACCCGTCGCAGAC
>WJIQ01000103.1 GCA_014730255.1 bacterium
CGACGGCTGCGTCATGAACCAGACCGACGCGACCTTCCCCAGCGGCCACGCCGAGGTGATGACCTCGGTCGCCACCGAGGCCGTGAGCTTCAGCGGCGTGAAGGCGATCTTCGAGTAGGGCGGGGACATCCGGCTCGAGGACGCGCGTGGCGCGCCCGGCTCCTGCAGCTGGGCGCGCCGCCGTCGGTCGGTATCCGGGCTACATCAATCCCGAAACCTTCGACATGATCGAATCGAGCGTGGGCTTCAGCAGGTTCGCCACGCCCGGAATGCTGGTGACGGTATCGGTCAGGCCTTCGAGGCGCGGCATCGCCTCGCTCGCCGTCCTGGCCAGTTGCTGCTGCTGCTCGGGGCTGGCCTGAGCGGCCTTGCCGACGAGGTCGCCGAGGTCGGCGTTCAGGCCGTTGAGGTCCGGCAGGGCGTTCTGGGCGTCGCTCAGGCTGGTGATGCCGCCGAGGATGCCGGTGAGGTTGCCGAGGATGCCGGAGAGATCGGAGTTCAGGCCGAGGCTGGACATGTCCATCCCGCCGCTCGATCCGCCGCAACCGACGAGGGCGGGCAGGGCGAGGACCAGGACGAGGGGCAGGGCGAACAGACGTACGGGTCGGGTCATCACGGAGACCTCCAAGGTCACTGGGTATGGCGACGGTGCGAAGGGCGAAGATGTGGTCGAGACGATGGCCACCGCGTGGTCGGCGGCCGGTCAGAACCGCGCCAGGATAGCGTCGTTCGGCCATCGCGGCCACGGACCGGCGCTCCCGTCGTTCCGCTTGCGCCGGCGCGCTCGCGCGGTATCCTGGGCCCGAACCACCACCCGGGAGTGCTGCCCATGACCCGACTGATCCTGCCGCTGCTGCTGGTCGCCACGGCCGGCCTGGCCGCCGACATGCCCGCGGTCGTCACCCACGACGCCACGATCACCTTCGACGTCGACAGCCACACGGTCACCATCGTCGACCGGGTCGACCCCGGCGACGCGGGCGCCGTGCAGCTCGACGCCGGGCTCACGCCCGGGGGCGACCGCGGCGAGCTGGCGAGCGAGTCCCGCGAGATCGACGCCGCCGGCGAGCTCGCCTATGTCTTCACCGCGCACCAGCCCACCGACGAGGTGCAGTTCTCGCGCGAGCGCGTCGGCGGCGAGATCACCGCGACGGTCGGCCCCGAGGGCATCTACCTCTCGAGCGGCGTCGCCTGGCTGGCCACGGTCGAGGAGGCCATGCATGCGGGCTCGTTCACCATCGACACGCCGGCCGGCTGGTACCCGGTGATGAGCGGGCGGCTCGTCGCGCAGGAAGAGAACGGCGGCCGCTGGCGCACCACCTACGAGATCGCCGCGGAAGCGCCGGTCGACGGCATCTCCCTGGTCGCCAACACCTACGCGGTGACCGAGCGAGACCACGACGGCGTGACCATGCGCATCTGCCTGCTCGAGCCCGACGAGCGGCTTCGTGAGACCTACCTCGAGCGCACCGCCTTCTACCTCGACCTCTACGGCGAGATGATCGGACCCTACCCCTACGACGCCTTCACCACCGTGGAGAACTGGTTCCCCACCGGGTACGGCATGCCGGGGTGGACGCTGCTCGGCGCGCAGGTGATCCGCCTGCCGTTCATCCCCTACACCAGCTTCGGCCACGAGATCGCCCACAACTGGTGGGGCAACTCGGTGTTCGTCGACCCCGGCGAGGGCAACTGGTGCGAGGGCCTGACCGTCTACTGCGCCGACTACGAGTACAAGCGTCTCGAGGGCGAGGACCAGGCCCGCGAGTACCGCCGCAACCAGCTCAAGGACTACGCCGCCTACGTGGGCGGTCACCCCGAGCGCGACTTCGCCCTGCGCGAGTTCAAGGCCCGCCACTCGGGCGCCACGCGGGCGGTGGGCTACGGCAAGAGCATGGCGATCTGGCGCATGCTCGAGGTCGAGCTCGGTCGCGAGACCGTCCTCGCCGCCCTGCAGCGGGTCTACCGCGACTTCCGCGGCAAGCCCGCGGCGTGGAGCGACTTCTTCGCCGCGCTGGAGGCCGCGTCGGGCCGCGACCTCATGGCGTTCAAGGCGCAGTGGATCGACCGCACGGGGGCGCCGACGATCACGCTGGGCGAGGCCGACGTGAGGGGCGAGGCGGTGGTCTTCACGCTGCACCAGGAGGGCGATCCCTACGACCTGCACGTCCCGGTGCGCATCGCGACGACCACGGGCGCCGTCGACGAGCTGGTGCGCCTGGACGCCGCCGAGAAGACCTTCCGCGTGACCGCACCGGGCGCGACGGCGATCAGCGTCGATCCCGACTTCGACGTCTTCCGCCACCTGCACGCGTCCGAGATCGAGCCCACGCTGAGCCGCGTTCTGGCGGCCGAGGAGTGGACCTTCGCCGCGCCCACCGACGACCTCGAGTTCCAGCCCCTTGCCGAGGCCTTCGCCGCGGCGTTCTGCGAGTGCGACGCACCGCGGTTCACCGGCCACGGCAAGCCCGAGCCGGGCGGCACCAACGTGATCATCAATCCGCCGTACGAGGTCCTCATGGAGTACGCCCCGGAGGAATTCGCACTCGAGGGGCCCATCGCCACCGTGGCGGGCGAGGAGTACTCCGTCGGCAGTTTCGACATCGTCTTCGCCGCCGACAGCCCGCACGGCACCACCGACCTGATCGTCATGGTCGGCGACCCGCGGCGTCTGCCCGGGTACGGCCGGCGGCTGCCGCACTACGGCAAGTACAGCTACCTGGTGTTCCCGGTCGAGGGCGGCCGGCCCGTGCGCGGCAACTGGATGCCGCGGGGCGGGCCGCTGCACGCCGAGCTGCTGCCCTGACCGGCACCGATTGACTCCGCCTCGTGGGCGGTCTATACGTGTACCTCGCACGTATCGACCGCCCACCGTTCTTTCCCGAGGAGACGTCCATGTCGAGCTACGATCAGCTGCAGCCCCGCGCCGTGTGGGAGATCTTCGGCCGCATGTCCGAGATCCCGCGTGGCAGCGGCAACGAGGCCGCCGTGCAGGCGATGTTCAAGCAGTGGGCCGCCGACCGCGGCCTCGCGGTGAAGGAAGACCAGGTGGGCAACCTGCTCATCTCGATCCCGGCCTCGCCCGGCCTGGAGAAGGCCCGGCCGGTGCTGGTGCAGGGCCACGTGGACATGGTCTGCGAGAAGAACAACGACACGAAGCACGACTTCGAGAAGGACCCGATCAGGATCAAGGTCGAGGGCGACTGGGTCACCGCCGACGGCACGACCCTCGGCGCGGACAACGGCATCGGCGTGGCCATGGGCCTGGCGCTCGCCGAGGACGACTCGGTCAGGCACGGCCCCATCGAGGTTCTCCTGACCATCGACGAGGAGCGCGGCCTGACCGGTGCGGCGGGCGTGCCGGCCGGCTGGTTCGACTCGCGCACCATGATCAACCTCGACAGCGAGGAGGATCACGGCATCTTCATGGGCTGCGCCGGCGGGCGGGACAGCCTGATCACCCTGAAGCTCCGCGGTGGCAAGGCGCCGAAGGGCTGGGTCGGCCGCAAGGTCGTGATCAAGGGTCTGCAGGGCGGCCACAGCGGTCTGGACATCGCCGCCAACCGGGGCAACGCCAACAAGCTGCTCGCCCGCGCGCTGCAGGCGGCGGCCGCGGAGGTCCAGGTGCGGGTGCAGAGCTTCGATGGCGGCATGCTACGCAACGCGATCCCGCGCGAGGCCGAGGCCCGCGTGCTCGTGAAGGAGGACGAGGCCCGGCAGTTCAAGAAGCTGGTCGACGGGTTCCTGAAGCGCGCCCTGGCCGAGGAGCTGCACGCGAGCGACCCGGGCCTGGAGTGGCGCGTGGGGTCGGTCAAGGTGGAGAAGGCGTGGTCGGGCCCGGAGACCCGGCGTCTGTTGAACCTGCTCGTCGCCATCCCGCACGGAGTGCTCGGCATGAGCCTGGCCATCGACGGCCTGGTGGAGACCAGCAGCAACCTGGGCGTGGTCAAGACCGACGGCAACAAGGTGCGCATCACCTGCTGCAGCCGCAGCTCGGTGATGTCGCAGCTCGCCGGCGTCGTCAACCAGCACCGGGCGCTCGCCGAGATGGCCGACGCGGAGATCGACCAGCCCGAGGGCTACCCGGCCTGGCAGCCCGACCCCGAGTCGCCGGTCCTGGCCAAGACGATCGCCCAGTACGAGCGGCTGTTCGGCGAGAAGCCCGAGCTGATGGCCATCCACGCCGGCCTGGAGTGCGGCCTGCTGCTGGAGAACTACCCCGACCTGGACATCGTGAGCTTCGGCCCCAACATCGAGGGCGCCCACTCGCCCGACGAGCGGGTGCAGATCAGCTCGGTCCAGAAGATCTGGAAGCTGTTCACCGCGGTGATCGAGGATCTGGCGCGGTAGGCGAGGACGTCGACCCATCGGCGAGCGACGGGGCGGCCCGGCCGGGTCGCCCC
>WJIQ01000104.1 GCA_014730255.1 bacterium
CGGACCGCCGGGGCCGACCCCTTCGGCGGCCCCGGCGACGACTGATCGGGGGAACTCGCCCCCGTCCCTGCTGTTCCAGGCGACGACGGACCGATCGCCCACGGACACGGGATCGCTGCCATGACCGCTCCACCGCGACACCTGCGCCGCCGACTCGCCGCACCGACCGCCCTGGTCGGGGCACTGCTGCTGCTCGCCGGTTGCCGGGACGGGGCCGAGCAGGCGGGCGCCGCCGGCGCGACCGATCCGCGCCCCACCCTGGCCATGAGCCACGTGCTGGTCTCGTACTCCGGGCTCGCGACCGCGCCGACCGGCCTGGAACGGTCACGGGAGGAGGCGCGCGAACGCGCCCGCCGCATCGCCGTGCTGCTGCGGACCGACCGGGGCGACCTCGCCGACCTCGCTCGCCGCTACAGCGACGACCCCACCGCCACGCACAACGCCGGCTACCTGGGCATCTTCCGCGAGGGCGATCTCGACCCGGCGATCGAGGCGGTGGTCTGCTCGCTGGAGGTCGGACGGATCGGCGGGCCCGTGGAGACCGCGCACGGTTTCCACGTCGTGCGACGCGAACCGGTCCGGCGGCTGAAGATCCATCACCTGCTGGTCGCCCATCGCGACGCGGTGCTGGCCGACCGCCACGTCCGCCGCGACCGGGCCGAGGCCGCGCGCATCGCCCGGGCCCTGCGCCGGAAGGCGGCGGCCGGCGACGCCGATCTCTGCGAGCTGGCCACCCGCTTCAGCGACGACCAGGAGAATCGCCAGCAGTGCGGTCGGCTGGGCTGGGTCGAGC
Organism: bacterium; assembly: GCA_014730255.1. Lineage (GTDB taxonomy): Bacteria > Krumholzibacteriota > Krumholzibacteriia > LZORAL124-64-63 > LZORAL124-64-63 > Glo-17. Next base: position 794 of record WJIQ01000104.1, read on the forward strand.
CCGGCATGCTCGCGCCCACGGCCGAGCGCGCCGTCTTCTCCCTCGAGCCGGGCGAGATCTCCGAGGTGGTCGAGTCGGAGTACGGATTCCACATCTTCTGGCGCGACTGACCGCCGCTCAGCGCCGCCGTCCACCCACCAGATGCGCGACGCCGAGGGTCATGCGCTCGGTGACGATGCGCTCGAAGCCGACGTCCCGCAGGAGGTCGGCGAACTGGCGCACGCTCAGGAAGCGATCCATGCTGCCGGGCAGGTACCGGTAGGCGTCGTGATCGCGCGCGACCAGTCGGCCGACCGCCGGGATCAGCGTGCCCAGGCCCCAGCGCACCGGGCCGGCCGGCCCGCGGGCCGCGCCGTGGGCGGCCGGGTCGGCGCGGAAGAACTCCAGCACGATCAGCTGGCCCCCGGGGCGCAGCACGCGCCGGACCTCGCGCATGCCGGCGACGGGGTCGGCGAGATTCCGCACGCCGAAGCCGGCCACCGCCGCATCGACGCTCGCATCACGCAACGGCAGGCGCAGGCCGTCGCCCGCCACGGGCGCCACCTGGGCGCTGCCGGTCTTGCCGGCGATGCCACCGAGCATGGCGGGCACGAAGTCCACCGCGACCACGCGTTCGGCACGGCCGGCGTGCACGCTGGCCAGGCCGAGGTCACCGGTGCCGGCGCAGAGATCCAGCAGATCGCGCGTGGCCGGATCGAGCCGCGCGGCGACGCGCCGCCGCCAGCGGTGATCGAGGTTCAGCGAGAGCAGGTGGTTCATGCGGTCGTACACGCCGCTGATGCGCGTGAACATGCCGCGGACGGCCGCCGCATGGGCCTCGGGGTCGTGCACGCGGCCCGTGCCCGGATCGCGCCGGTGGATGTCGGGAACGTCGGGCATGATCCGGCCATGGTAGCCGGCCGGGAGGAGAGGCGCCACCGGGCGCCGGATCAGGCCTGGGCCTTGAACCTCCGGTGCTGCTTGAGCTGGAAGTCGACCCACCGCTGCAGGCCCTGGTCGACGCCGAGCACCTCGAGCGCCTGCTCGTAGTCCTCGGGCGCGACGTGCATGATGTACCGGTAACGGCCATGGCCATCGGTCAGGCCGGTGCTGCTGGAGACGTTGATGTCGGCGACGCAGAGCCGCTCGTGGATGTCGACCAGGGCGCCCAGCTCGTCGTCGCCCTGCACCAGGAACGCGTGGTGCGGACCGTGCAGGGTCAGCCCGTGCCGCCGGGCGAGTTCGCCGAGCCAGGTCGCGTTCTGCGGGTAGATCACCAGCTGGGTGCGGTCGACGCTCACCGGGAAGGCGTTGAACGCGAGGAGATTCACGTCGCCGGCCGCCAGCATCTTCAAGAACTTGCAGCCCTGGCCGGGGCGGTTCTCCACCGTGGAGTAGTAGTAGTCGACACTGAAGATCCGGGCTGGCATGGCAGCTCCTCCCTGAGGGCGGCACCGGCGGACCGGGACGCTCGGGTCGCGGCGGGGAACCGGGCGAGGGAGCCGGAGGAGCTTCGGATCGGGCTGGTGCGCGTTGCGAGTCGTCGGTGTGGGGTTTCGGAAGCGACCTCCGGCCGGGACTCCGCGCCTGGATTGTCTGGTATCGGTACGGGCAGGCGCGCCAACCTGTTTCAATCCTATCACGAACGGATTCTCACCCGAAAGCGGAAAACCGACCAATACTACGCGAAATCATTACGATCCGGCGCGATCGGGCCGGCGATCGCCGGGCGCGCCCGCGATCACTGCAGCAGCAGGACCTTGGTCGAGGCGACCTGATCCTCGCCCCGCAGGCGCACGAGGTAGGCGCCGCTGGGCACGAGGCGCCCGGCCGCGTCGCGGCCCCGCCAGCGGACGGAGTGCGACCCGGCGTCGAGGTGGCCCGTCGTCAACGTCGTGACCCGCTGGCCATCCAGGGCGAAGACCGCCAGCTCGGCCCGGGCCGGCCGCGCGAGCGTGAACGTGATCGAGGTCGCCGGGTTGAACGGGTTCGGCGCCGCGCCGTCGAGCGCGAACAGCGCGTCGGGCACCGGCGCCGGGGTGATCCCGTCGCCGAAGAGCAGGTCGACCCACCCGGGATGGTCGATGAAGGGGTTCCGGTTCTGCTGGTACTGGAAGACGACGTCGTTGCGGTGGCGCTCCTTGTCGTCGACCGGATCGGCCTCGTGCCAGGCGAGCAGCGTCTCGAGCAGGCCCATGTAGGCGACCGGCTCGTTGTCGCCGGTCTGGCTGGCCTGGATCAGGAAGGGATCGTCGGTCAGGATCAGGTCGGGCTCGCTGCCGCTGTCCCCCTCGTAGCGCACGTCCATGTAGAACATCGCCCGCGCGACGTCGCCCTTGCGGTGATCCCAGACCTCCCAGATGTCGATGGGGCTGCCGTTGCCGCGGTAGTTCACGCCGCTGACGCCGTCGTGCTCGTCGGTGGGGTAGGACGAGCACCCGCTGGTGCAGTCGTCGAAGATGTTGCTGCCCCGGGCACCGTTGTAGCTGATGTCGCAGAGCATCAGCTGATGGCAGTCGGTGTAGGGATCGTTGTCCCAGCCGTCGTCCGGAAAACCGTAGCTGTTGGGCCAGGTGTGCTCGCGGTTGTAGTAGTTGTTGCCGCCGGAGAACTTGGGCAGGCTGCGGTTGCGGTAGAGGTCGAGGATGCGCCCGGGATCGAGCGGGTCCTCGTCGGCCTGATTGAGGATGTCCCAGGTGTCCGTGCTTCCGGAGGTGTAGGGGAACCGCTGATGATCGTCGATCACCTCGTGCACGGTCGCCCGCATGGTCTCCTGGCTGGTGAGGTCGACGCCGTCGTAGTAGCCGGGCGGCGCGTCGGCCACGGCCGTGACGGACAGCAGGAGCAGGGCGAGGAACGACAGGGTCGGTGCGAGCATGCGAGGCAGGGTCATGGTCTCTCCAGACTCTCCGGCAGGGTCGGGTCGCGTGGCGGACCCGGAACAAGGAACGGCCTGCATCATGATAACTCAAGTTGCAATCCGTATCATCATCGAATCCGTCCCGGGGACCCGTCGGTCGCGGTCTCGACTGGACGCCGGCGCGTCGCGATGACACCTTGTTCGGGTCCCGCCGTGCCCGGATCCAGGCTGTTCCCGGTCGAAGGCCCGATGACGAGCCCGAAGCGCAACATCCCCAGACCGCTGCGACCGTTCCGCGACCACGGGCCGGTGCTGATCGGCGTGCTGATCCTCGTCTTCGCCGTCTACGGGCGGCTCTGCACCGGTGCGATCTGGAACCCCGTCGACTACCAGATCCTGCACGACGCCCACAAGCTGGCCGTCAACCCGTGGGCGATGTTCCAGCACATCGGCGCCTGGTTCAGCCAGCCCCTGCTGCAGCTGTTCTTCCTGGTGGAGTACCGGACGTTCGGCCTCGACTTCGGCATGTACATCGCGGTCAACCTGCTGCTGCACGCGCTCAACGCGTTCGTGGTCTACATGCTGGTGAACATGCTGTTCCACCGGGTGTGGCTCGCGCGGCTGGCGGCGGTGCTCTTCGCGCTCGGCGTGGGCAGCTTCGGCCGCAACCTCCTGAGCATCGCCGGCCAGGAGAGCCTGCTCCTGGCGACCCTCCACCTGGCGGTGCTCTACCTGTTCATCCGCAACGATTTCCGCCGCGAGGGGCAGCTCTGGTCGCCGTACTTCGTGCTGGGCATCGTCCTCTACGGCCTGAGCGGACTGACCAAGGCCTCGACCCTCTCGGTGCTCGGCTGCCTGGTGGCGTACAAGGCGTTCTTCTACCAGCGCCGCGAGCGCCGGCCGGTGTTCTCCAACGACCTGTTGATCTTCCTCTTCCTCGGCCTGCTCTTCCAGCTCGGCCAGAGCAAGTACGGTTTCCGGACGCCGACCGTGGTCTCGGACGCCGAGGGTCCGCTGGTCTACACCTGGCTCTCGGTGGTCAACCTGTTCCGGTACCTGAACCTGATGGTCTTCCCGCTGCAGGAGAGCACGCTGCTGCGCGAGGCCGGGGTCGTGGTGCAGCTGCTCTTCCAGGTGCGCGTGGTCATCAACACGCTCCTGACCGTCTACGTGATCAGCTTCAGCTTCTTCGGCTTCGTCTTCGGCAGCCGGCCGCTGCGGTTCTTCATCGCCTGGACCTACATCACGCTGATCCCGTTCACCGCCCAGGCGCCGGGCGTGGAGTGGCTCAACCTCACCCACCTCTACCTGGCGAGCCTCGGTTTCTGCGTGGTGCTGTCCGCGGGCGCGATCGGCGCGGTCAACCTGCTCGAGATCCATCGCTGGCGGCGCCTGGTGCCGCTGCTGGTGCCGCTGCTGTTCGCGGTGACGGCGATCTCGCTCACCTACCGCCTCGACGCGCGCAACCGCGAGACGGCGCGTACGCCCGCCCTGCAGGAGATCAGGGAGGAGACGCTGGACCGCATGCGCGAGCGTCCGGTGAGACTGGTGCCCACCCGCTGAAGCCGGCGACCCGATTCCCCCTGGATTTTCACGGTCCCGCGGCCGACTTTTTCGGTCAGCGGCAATCCATCCAGGAGGAGCCCCATGAGCGGTCAGACCTTCAGTCAGAAGATCCTCGGCGCCAAGGCCGGCAAGGCGGTCGTCCCCGGAGAGATCGTCGACGTCATCCCCGACGTGGCGATGAGCCACGACAACACCGCGGCCATCGCCAGGACGTTCGCCACGATCGGCGTCGACAGGCTCTACGATCCCGACATGCACGTGATCGTGCTCGACCACTGCGCGCCCGCAGCGAACGAGAAGTTCGCCACCAACCATCAGGAGATCCGCGCGTTCGTCGAGGCCCAGGGCATCGAGTCGTTCTACGACGTGGCCAGCGGCGTCTGCCACCAGATCCTCGTCGAGCAGGGGTTCGCACTGCCCGGCCGCCTGATCGTCGGCAGCGATTCGCACACCACGAGCTACGGCGCGCTCGGGGCGTTCTCGACCGGCATCGGCCGCAGCGAGATGGCCGTGATCATGGCCACCGGCAAGATCTGGCTGCGGGTGCCCGAGACCATGAGGATCGACTGCGACGGCCGCTTCGCCGCCGGCGTCTACCCCAAGGATCTCATCCTGAAGATCATCGGCGACATCGGCGCCGACGGCGCGCTGTACCGCGCCGTGGAGTTCGACGGCCCGGCCATCGCCGACATGTCCGTCAGCGGCCGCCTGACCCTCTGCAACATGACCATCGAGATGGGCGGCAAGAACGGCTACGTCCACCCCGACCAGAAGACCCTCGACTTCCTCAACGGTCGCGCCCGCGAGAACTTCGAGACCGTCACCAGCGACCCCGACGCCGAGTACATCGAGCGCCTGCGCTACGACGTCTCCGGGCTCGAGCCGCAGATCGCCCGGCCCCATACCGTCGACAACGTCTGCGACGTGAGCGAGGTCGCCGGCACGAGGATCGACCAGGTCGTGATCGGCTCCTGCACCAACGGACGCCTCGACGACCTGCACCAGGCCGCGGCGATCCTCGAGGGCCGCGAGGTGAAGAACGGCGTGCGCTGCCTGATCCTGCCGGCCAGCAGCGACGTGACGCGCGCGGCCACGCAGGACGGCACCATGCTCAAGCTGATCGACGCCGGCTGCCTCATCCTCAACGCCAACTGCGGGCCGTGCATGGGCAACCACGAGGGCGCCCTCGCCCCCGGCGAGAAGGCGCTCAGCTCGGCCAACCGCAACTTCAAGGGGCGCATGGGCTGCAAGGAGGCCGAGATCTTCCTCGGCTCGCCCGCGAGCTGCGCCGCGGCCGCGATCACCGGCGAGATCTGCGACGTGCGCGAGATCGCCTCGCCCGAGGCGCTCGCCGCCGGACTGGAGGCGTGACATGGAACCGATCACCGGCAAGGTCTGGAAGTACGGCGACGACGTGAACACCGACGTCATCTTCCCGGGCAAGTACACCTACACGGTGACCGAGCCGGCGGAGATGGCGAAGGTCGCCCTCGAGGACCTCGACCCCGATTTCGCGCCCAACGTGCAGAAGAACGACGTCATCGTGGCCGGCGCGAACTTCGGTTGCGGCTCGAGCCGCGAACAGGGTGCGACCTGCCTCGTGCACGCGGGCGTGGGCGCGGTGATCGCCGCCTCGTTCTCGCGGCTGTTCTTCCGCAACGCCATCAACGCCGGCCTGCCGCTGGTGCAGAGTGTCGAGGCGGTGGCGGCGCTGGAGAAGGGCGACGAGGTGACGGTCGACGTCGAGGCCGGCACGGTGACCACGCAGGCCGGCACCTTCGCGTTCCCGCCGCTGCCGGAGGCCGTGATCGGCATCTTCGAGGACGGCGGGCTGATCCCGCACACGCGCAAGGCGCTGGGGATCGATTGACCGCCGGGCGGGATCGATCGCCCGGGATCACGCGTCAGCCGAGCCGGTGGCCGACGAGGGTCCGCAGACCGACCGCGATCAGGAGCACGCCGCCGACCACGCCGGCCCACCGGCGGATCCGC
>WJIQ01000105.1 GCA_014730255.1 bacterium
CCCGCCGAGCCGAGGCTGACCGGGGCGAGGGGGTCGGCGACGTCGTAGACGCCCATGCCGTCGTTGCCGAGGGCGACGTAGAGCGTGGTGCCGTCGATGTCCGTGCCATTGGCCGAGCCCGGGGTGTCGAAGAGGTTGATGTCCACCGGCGCGGTGGGGTCGGTGATGTCGACGATCAACACGCCGCTGGTGCCGCGGCCGCAGTAGGCGCGGTCGCCCTCGACGGCCACCGACAGCAGGTCGAAGCCCTCGAGCTGGCCGATCTCGACCGGCGCGGCCGGGTCGGTGTAATCCAGGATCAGCAGGCCGCCCGACTTGCGCAGGGCGACGTAGACCGTCTCGCCCATGACCAGCATGTCCGAGGGCTGGGCAGGCAGCAGATGGCGACCCAGCTCGACGGGCGCGGCGGGATCGGCCAGGTCGGTCGCCACGAGCCAGGCGCCGTTCTGCCAGATGATCACGTCGCCGGACAGCGCCCGCACGCTCTTGGAGGTGCCGTCGGCGATGTGGGCGAGGGGGACGAGGTCGCCGTCACGGGCGTCGGCCGCGACCGGCATGGTCGCCGGGACCTCGCCGACCACCGCGGGCACGGGTTCGCCGGTCAAGGGATCGAGGGAGGCCGCGGATGTCGCGGCAGCGGTCAGCAGGAGGAGCAGGGTCGCGAGCGTGGCGCAACGTTTCATGGAATGACCTCCGTGAGGAACGACTGACGTTTCGGGCGGGTCATCGTACCAGATGGAAACTATGAATACCAGTTCAAGTGCGATCGCGTTCGCGACCGCCGCGGCAGAAAGCGCCCCGACCTTCCTGGCCGGGGCGCCCCTCGTCGCGTGCGATGGATGCGGATCGCTAGTTGCTGGGCTGCAGCTCGGGCGACTGCCAGCGGGTCTGGATGCCCTTCCAGCCGAGCCCCTGGTAGACGGCGCACAGGCCGACGAGTCCGTAGACGACCCTCGAGGCCGCGGACATCTCGCCGAAGATGGTCGCCACGAGGTCGAATCCGAAGAGGCCCACGAGGCCCCAGTTGAGGCCGCCGATCACGAGGACGATGGCAGCGATCACGTCGATGGTCTTCATTCTATCTCCTGACTCTATATCGAACCGCACGAAGCGGAGTGCCTGTTGTTCCCCTTCCGGGTAGTGGACAAAGTATAGACAACTCCGAAAAATGCCAGCTTTTTTCTGGATATTATGTGGACATACTCATCTTGACCGTCGCGGCTCCTGGCCGAGGCCGGGGCATCTCGACCAGCGAGAAGAGAGCCCGGACCACTCGGGTCCGGGCTCCTCGCGAGGCATCCGTGCGTCGGTCGGTCAGCTCACGGCAGCCAGCTCTCGACCACGTCCGGGTTGGCGTTCATCCACTCGCGCGCCGCCGCCAGCTGGTCCTCGTTCTCGCGCATGGCGATCATCAGGTCGCTGAGCTGGGCGTCGGTGAACTTGTAGTTGCGCAGGAAGGTCGCCAGCTCGGGCTTGTCCTGCGGCAGGTCCTTGCGGCCCATGATGTGGATGTTGCCGGTCTTCCACATCACCTTGTCCTCGTCCTGCTCCAGGAACTTCAGGTCCCAGCGGCCGAACATCCAGTGCGGGCGCCAGCCGGTGACCGCGATCCAGTCCTGGTTGTCGTAGGCCTTCTTCAGCGCGGCCGTCATCGCCGGTCCACTCGAGGAGATCAGCTCCAGATCGAGGCCGTACTCGTCGATCACCTGCTCGGTGGTCTTCATGACGCCGGCGCCGGCGTCGATGCCGACGATCTGACCGTCGAACTTGTCGGCGTGGTCGTTCAGCTCGGAGATCTTGTCGATGGTCACGTACTGCGGGACCACCAGGCCGCTCTGCGTGCCCTCGTACACGTGGCCGAGATCGACGACGTCGTCCTTGTAACGCTCGACGTAGTCGGCATGCAGGACGGGCAGCCAGGTCTCCATGAAGGCGTCCTTGTCGCCCTGGGCGACGGCGGCATAGGCAGGCGCCACGTCGGCCGCGGTGATCGTCACCTCGTAGTTCAGCTTGTCCTCGAGGATGACCTTGGCCAGGTGCGTGTAGGCGACACCCTCGGCCCAGTTCACGTACGCCAGGTCGGCGGTCTTGGTCTCCTGCTGGGCCTGGTCGCCGCCCCCGCCACCGCACGCGGCGATCAGGGCCACGAGGGCCACCAGGCTCAGGAGCTTCATCGACGTCCACTTGTTCATGTCGTTTCTCCTTTCGGGTCTCGAAGTCAGTTCTTCTGCGTGGCCGTTCCGAGCGCCTGGGTGACGCGATCGAGATAGATCGCCAGGATCACGATGGCGATCCCGCTCTCGAATCCCAGGCCGATGTTCAGCTGGGTGATGCCCTTGACGACCTGATTGCCGAGGCCGCCGGCGCCGATCAGCCCGGCGATCACGACCATCGACAGGGCGAGCATGATGGTCTGGTTGACGCCGGCGAGGATCGTCGGCAGCGCGACCGGCAGCTCCGCCTTGAGCAGCGTCTGCCGCGGCGTCGCGCCGAACGACTGCGCGGCCTCCTTGATCTCCTTGGGCACCTGGCGGATGCCGAGGTTGGTCAGACGCACCGTCGGCGGCAGCGAGAAGATGAGCGTCGCCACCACCCCGGGCACCTTGCCGAGCTGGAAGAACAGCACCGCCGGGATCAGGTAGACGAACGCCGGCAGGGTCTGCATGAAGTCCAGGATGGGCCGCACCACCCCCTCGACCGTGTCGCTCTTCGACGACCAGATCCCGAGGGGCACGGCGAGCACGAGCGCGATGATCACCGAGGTGCCGATCAGCGCCAGCGTCTCCATGGCCTCGGCCCAGAGGTTCATGTTCACCACCAGCAGCATGCCGATGACCGAGAAGATGGCCATCGAGCGGCCCGCCACGCGCCACGAGAGGACGACGAGGATGGCCACGATGACCGCCCAGTGAGGCCACATCAGGGCCGCCTCGATGCCGCCGAGCACCCATTCGATGAAGGCGCCGATGCCGTCGAACACCGGAGCGAGGTTGGCCTCCAGCCAGTTGATGATCACCTCGAACATGCCGCCGACGTCCAGCGCCATGGAGGCCAGGAACGATCCCGCCGCCGGGGTCGATGTCAGGTCCATGCCGTTCATCCTTCCTTCTCCTCGGTTGCGGTCCCCGCCCCGGCGCCGTCGCCGTTCTGCGACTGCTGCAGATCGGTCAGGGACTGCACCTGGTCGCTCTCGACCTCGACCTCGGCCAGGATGGTGGCGCGGTCGAGCGTCCCCATCAGGCGACCCTCGCGGTCGACGACCGCCATGGGATAGCGGCTGGTCATGGCCTGTCCCAGCAGCTCGGCCAGGGGAGTCTCGGGCCAGGTTGTGTAG
>WJIQ01000106.1 GCA_014730255.1 bacterium
GGCCGCGGCTGGCTACCGCGGCCCGACTCCATGTCCTCTCCCGCTTCCCTGGCTCACCGCCCCCCGCGACACCCCGCCGCGAATCATCGTTCGGCAAATCGGCCCTCGCGACGTATGCTGAGCGCGACGATCTCCACCGTCCCCCGCGGAGGGCAGCATGACCGATTCCGGGCACAGCTCGTGGCTCCATTTCATCGGGGTCGGCGGCAGTGGCATGAGCGCCCTGGCGCAGTTCCACGCCGGCCGCGGCGGTCGGGCGACCGGCAGCGACCGCGCCTTCGACCAGGGCCAGCGCGCGGAGATCCGCCGGCATCTCGAAGAGGCCGGGGTCGAGATCGTACCCCAGGACGGCGGCGCGTTGACGGCCGACTGCGCCGCCATCGTCGTCAGTACCGCCGTCGAGAGCGGCATCCCGGACGTGGTCCGGGCCAGGGAGCTGGAGATCCCGCGGCGCCACCGCTCCGAGCTGCTGCAGGTCTACGTGGCCCAGCACCAGACCATCGCCGTGACCGGCACCAGCGGGAAGTCGACGGTCACCGCGATGGTCTGGACCATCCTGCAGGGCTGCGGCCACGACGCGGGCATCCTGACCGGCGGCCCGGTGGTCGCGCTGCAGGATCGGGGCCGGCTCGGCAACGCCCACAGCGGCGAGGAGCCGGGCTACCTGGTGATCGAGGCCGACGAGAGCGACGGCACGCTGGTGCGCTACCACCCGTGGGCCGGCGTCGTCCTGAACCTCGGCCGCGACCACAAGGAGCCGGCGGAGATCGCCGAGATGTTCTCGCGCTTCCGCCTGCAGTGCGCCGGCCCGCTGATCGTCGGCGACGCGCCCAACCTGCGCTTCCTGCGTCCGGGGGCCATCACCTGCGGGACGGGCGACGAGGCCCGGGTGCGGGCGACCGACCTCGCCCTCGGCCCCCGCGAGGTGTCGTTCACGGTGGACGGCATGCGGTTCACGGTCCCCTGGCCGGGACGTCACACCGTGCTCAACGCGGTCGCCGCCATCGCCGTCTGCCGGGAGGCCGGCTGTCCGCTGGGCGCCATGGTCGAGCCGCTGGCCGCGTTCGGGGGCGTCGCCCGCCGGTTCGTCCCCGTCGGCACGGCCGGGGGCGTCGAGGTCATCGACGACTTCGCCCACAACCCCGAGAAGATCGCCGCCAGCCTCGCGGCCTCGCGCGACCGCCTCGTCGGCACCGACGGCCGCGTGCTGGCGGTCTTCCAGCCCCACGGCTTCGGGCCGACGCGCTTCCTGCGCGACGAGCTGATCGCGACCTTCGCCGGGCATCTCCGCCGTGACGACGTCCTCTGGCTCACGGAGATCTTCTACGCCGGCGGCACGGTCACGCGCGACGTCTCCAGCGCCGAGCTGGTCCGAGAGATCGCTGCCGCCGGCCGCGACGCGCGCCACCTCGACCACCGCCCCGACCTGCCCGGCGCCGTCGCCAGCGAGGCGCGGCCGGGCGACCTGGTCCTCGTCATGGGCGCGCGCGACCCGTCGCTCACGCAGCTCGCGCGGGACGTCGTCGGCGCGCTCGGCGATCCGGGCTAGCGACCCGGGGGGATGGAGACCGACGTCCGCTGGATGGGCTCGTTGCGGCGCGTGCCACGACGGTCCATGAACAGGTTGCTGCCCTGGACCGCCTTGGCCATGTGCTTGGTCTCGGCGCAGATGTTGGCGACCTCGAGGTAGCGCTGGAACGGCCGCGAGCGCAGCCGGACCCCGCCCAGGCTCAGGGTCACCACGGGGAAATGCACGACCTCGCCGGTGCGGTCGGTCGTCTCGATGTAGCCGCGCTCGGCGTCCTCGTCGCCGTAGAACGCGGGCGCCCCGGCGTCGAAGCGCGCGATGACCTCCTCGGCCAGGCTCTCGGCCTTCGCCGACGGCACCATCACGACGAAATCGTCGCCGCCGATGTGCCCGAGGAACGCCTCGCCGCCGGCGGCGTTCCGGATCGCCGTCTGCAGGATCTCGGCGGTGAACAGGAGCAGGTCGTCGCCGTCGCCGAATCCGTAGTAGTCATTGAACGCCTTGAAATTGTCGAGGTCGACGTAGAGGACGGCCTGGTCCTCGCCCGCATCGATCGCCGCCTGGATGGTGGCGACGATGGTGTTGTTGCCGGGCAGGTGGGTCAGCGGGTTGGCGTCGATGGCGATGTCCTCGAGCCGCGCGACCTCCTGCAGGAGGTGGTAGAGCCGCACGTGGGTGCGCACGCGGGCGAGGAACTCGCTCAGATGGCAAGGCTTGCTGATGTGGTCGACGCCGCCGGCGGCGAAGCCGCGGTCGACCTCCTCGTAGCTGGGCTCGCTGGTGACGAAGATCACCGGCACGTTGATCAGGCGCGCGTCGTCCTTGAGCCGCTCGCAGAGCGTGAACCCGTCCATGCGCGACATGTGCGTGGAGATGAGGAACAGATCGGGCACGTCGGCCTCGACCAGCAGCAGCGCCTCCTCGCCATTGCTCGCGGTCACGACCTCGTAGCCATGGTCCCGCAGCGTGGCGGCGTGGACGCGCCGATCCTGGTCGGCCTCGTCGACGATGAAGATCCTGGCCGGAAGCTGATTCACCGGCATTCCTCGCGACGGCTCGTGCCTTTGCCCCGACGAGACGTCGGGGCGGGTCCTACCGATGGTTTCGGCCGTTTCCGCCCCGAATTGAGAGTTTGTTGCGATGCCGGGCTCAGTCGCCGTCGATCGTCCCGGTCGACTCGCTCCTCCCGGTCGACCCGTCCTCGCGCGCCTTCCACACCAGCCAGCCGCCGAGAGCGATCAGGCCGAGCGGCCAGACGTTCTCCAGCCACTCCAGGCTCAGGCCGAAGTTCAGGTTGGCGAAGATCAGCACGCCCAGGGCGATCAGGATCCAGCCGCCGGCGCGCGATCCTCCCGCGCCGGGCAGCGGGACGTCCTCGGGCAACGCGTCCGGCCCGTAGCCGTCGAGCATCCGGTTGACGATCTGGGCGCGGCGCGCGGCGTCGATGATGTTGTAGATCCACACGAATCCGAGCGCCATGCCGAACATGGGCTCGAGATCGTCGATGTCGCCGCTCGCCAGGACGGTGATGATCGTGATGAAGATCAGCCCGAGCACGATGCCCTGGCGATAGTAGCCCACGTAGACCTGGCCGATGCCGGGGAAGATCCCGGACAGGAAGCCGGCCAGCCAGGGCAGCTTGTAGGGCATGTCGCGGCGATCGCGGACACCGCCGGACGGCGGCGGGTTGACGGCCGGTGGCGGCGTCATCGGCTGCTGCTGGTCGTTCTGCTCGTTCTGCATCGCGTTCTCCTCGGTCATCGCGACTCGCGGTCGCGGTCGGTCGTCTCGGTCTCGTTCTCCGCGGGTCCGGCCGGTGCGGGCTCGGTGCCCAGCAACGACCGCGACCAGTTCCAGAATCCCTCGCCCCGCGTGCTGGCCTCGCGCCCGAGGCCGGCGAGGCGGTCGACCGCCTCGCGCGAGGTCATGTCCAGCAGGTCGGCGGCCGCCGCCTCGGCGTCGGCGGCCCGGTCCTCGACCCAGTGCACCAGCGCCGGGGCGACGCGGGTGCCGGCGGTGATCACGTCGGCCGCCCGGTCGGCGGTCTGATCGCCGCTGCCCAGCGGGCTCCACATCACCAGCGCCAGCAACGCCGCGGCGGTCCAGCCCGCCTCGAGCGCGAAGCGCGGACGGTTCCAGAGCCCGCCGAATGCCCCGGCGAGGCGGTCGGCGAGCCGATCGAGCCAGCGGGTGGGCGTCGGGCGGACACCGCCGACGCCGGTGGTGCGGGCGAGCACGGCCCGCGTGAAGGCCGGGTCGGGCTCGCGCTCGGCCAGCCGTGGCAGCATCGGCTGCAGCCGGTCGAGGATCACCGCCAGCTCCCGGCAGGCCGCGCAGTGCGCGAGGTGGTCGTCCAGCAGCGCCTGGTCGTCGCCGGCCAGTGGGCCGTCCCAGCCCGTCGCCAGCAGCTCGGCCGCCCGGTCGCACGCGCGGCCGCTGGTGCGGGCGAGGATCCGCCGGGTGAGGTCGTCGCCCTCGAAGCGCTCGCGGCGCCGATCGCCGTCCAGCGGGTTGTGCTTCATGGCGTCGCCTCCAGATCCGGCCCGGTGTTCAGCAGGCTCGCCACCACGCGGGCCAGCTCGGCCCGGGCGCGGCTGCAGCGCGACTTGACCGTGCCGACGGGCAGGTCGAGCATGGCGGCCATCTCCTCGAGCGGCAGCTCCTGGATGTCCTTCAGGAGGATCGCCTCGCGGTTGATGGGACTGAGCCGGTGCAGGGCCACCTCCAGGACGTCCCTCCGCTCGTTCAGCTCGGTGCTGGCGTCCGTGGAGGCGATGGGGTCGGCGAGGGTCTCGATCTCCTCGGCCGGAACGTCCTGCGCCGGGGGTCGCGCCTTGCGCCGGCGCAGGTGGTCCAGGCAACAGTTGCGGGCGATGGACAGCAGCCAGGAGGCCAGCCGCTCGGGATCACGGCAGCCATCCAGCCGCTTCCAGGCCCGGACGAACACCTCCTGCGCCACGTCGAGCGCCTCCTCCTCGCTGCCGGTGTAGCCGAAGGCCACGCTGCAGACCCGCCCCTGGTAACGGCGGACCAGGGTCTCCCAGGCCAGCTCGTCGCCCTCGCGGCAGCGTCGGTACAGGGTGGCGTCGTTCATCGGCTCGCCCGGCCTCGGGTTCGGGGTCGGGGCCGCCCCGCGGCGGCCCGGTGCCTCTTCCGTCTGCCTATCAGACGCACGCGGGGTGGTCCGGGTTCGGTCGCGCCACCGACTTTTCCGGGGGCCACAAAGTTCTTGCAACAGGTCCGGGCCAGGACCGTATTTCGACGGGTGCCGCCATCGCCCCGGGCGGCAGGACGACCCGACCCCACGTCATCGAGAGGCCCCCGCATGACCGGCCACCGCCGCGCCATCGCGATCTGCACCCTGGCCGCCATCCTCGCCGCGCTCCCGGCCCTGGCCGCCTACGAGCGCGATTTCGCCCCCGAGGGCGACGATCCCCGCTACGATCCGCACGCGGACGGCCGCCGGCACGACCGTCCCCGGCTCCGGGCCCACCGTCTCGGCGCCGGCGAGCGCATCGTGGTCGACGGCCGGCTCGACGACGCGCCCTGGCGGCACGCCGCCGCCGCCCACGGGTTCGTGCAGCACGAGCCGGAGCGTCGCGCGCCCGCCTCGGTCCCCACCGTCTTCAAGATCGCCTACGACGACGACAACCTCTACCTGGCCGCCGCCTGCTGGGAGGACGACATGGCCGACGTCTCCCGCCGGCTGTCGCGGCGGGACGACATCCAGAACAGCGACTTCATCAGCTTCTACGTCGATCCATACCACGACCACCTGTCCGGATACAATTTCCGGGTCACCGCCGACGGCGTGCAGGCCGACCACTACCTGTTCGAGGACACCGGCCGCGATCCCGAGTGGGACGCCGTCTGGGCGGCCGAGACGACCGAGGACGAGCGCGGCTGGTACGTCGAGCTCGCGATCCCGCTGGCGTCGATGCGCTTCCGCTCGGCCGGCTCGGACGCGTGGGGCCTGCAGTTCTACCGCTGGATGCACGGCCGCGGCGAGGACACCGGCTGGGCGACCAGCGACCGCGAGCAGGCCGGCTTCGTCAGCCGCTGGGGCGTCCTGACCGGCATGCAGCGGGCCCGCAGTCCGCGGCGCCTCGAGGTCACGCCCTACCTGGCGGCCGGGATCGAGGATCTCGCCGACCCGGCCGAGACGAACGAGGAGCTGCAGCGGTACTTCAACCTCGGCGCCGACCTCCGCTACAACCTCACCAGCGCGCTCACCGCGCAGTTCACCGTCCAGCCCGACTTCGGCCAGGTCGAGTCCGACCCCGCCCTGCTCAACCTCTCGCCCTTCGAGACGTTCTACGCGGAGAAGCGCCCGTTCTTCGTCGAGGGCGCCCGCTTCTTCGAGCACCCCGACCACCGCCTCTTCTACTCGCGGCGCATCGGCACCGGCGAGCCCGGCCGCCGCATCCGCGCCGCGGCCAAGCTCACCGGCAAGCTCGACCAGCAGACCAACCTCGGCGTCCTCGGCGCCTATACCGACCGCACGCACCCCGAGCAGATCCACAATCCCTTCGTCGGCGGCGAGCAGGCCGCCGGCTACGCGGTCACGCGGCTGGTGCGGGAGTTCGACGAGGGCAAGCACCGCGGTGGCGTCATGGGCACGGGCGTGTGGCGCGAGCACGGTCATCCGGGCGCGCGCGACGCCTTCAGCCTCGGCGGCGACTGGGAGTCGAACCTGGGCGACCGCGACTGGCGCCTCGAGGGCAGCCTGGCCTACACCTACCTCGATCCTCACGACGGCGAGCCCGACGACCGCGACCCCGAGCACGGGACCGCCGCCTTCGTCGGCTTCCAGCGCACCTCCGGCACCTGGCGGTTCGGCACGCGCGGCGGACTCGAGCACGACCGCTTCGACCCCAACGACATCGGCTTCCTCTCGGCCAACGACGAGTGGGTCGGCACGGTCTGGGGCCAGTACCGGTACGATGCCGACGGCGCCGAGGGCCCACTCAAGAGCTCGCGGACCTACCTGCAGGCCCGGCGCAGCTGGCTCTACGGCGACCAGCGCCGCCTCGACGACACGGGACGCGAGGTGTGGTCCTACGGCGAGGGGCACCACCAGTCCACCAGCTTCTACGCAGAGTCCTGGAATCAGACCCATGGCTACACCGAGCTGCGCCTGGAGGCCGAGCACGTCCTCGAGGGCACGAGCAAGTACGACACGCGCCGTTTCGACGGCGAACGGGGACCGCTGATCACCACCGCCGGACGCACCTCCGTCGAGGCCAGCGTGCAGACGGACTGGCGGCGTCAGGTCCGGCACTCGGCGGAGGCGGAGTACGGCTGGTCGCCGGTGGGGGACTGGTTCTGGGAGGCGAGCTGGTTCACCCGGTTCGACGTGGGCCAGCACTTCGGGGGCCGCGTATCGGTCGAGTACCGGGACCGGCACGACGACGCGCAATGGCTGCTGAACGAATCGTACGACGGCGGCATCGGCGGCGTGGCCTACGTGTTCGCCGCCCTCGATCAGCAGACCCTCGACGCGACCATCCGGGCCAGCTGGCTGCCCGGCCGCAACACGTCGGTCGAGCTCTACCTCAATCCGTATCTCACCGCCGGCGAGTACCGCGATCCCCGCTACCTCGCCCGTCCCGACACGCGCGATCTCCGCCCCTACGACCGCGGCGATGGCAGCGATCCGGCCCGCGAACGCGACTTCACCTACGCCGCGCTCAACCTCAACCTGGTCACGCGCTGGGAATACAGCCCCGGCTCGACCATCTACCTGGTCGTGACCCACGGCCGCGAGAGCTTCGACGAGCGGGGGTTCCACGGCGATCCCGCGGCCTTCGACGACCGCCTGCACCCCGAGATGCTCTTCGACCAGGAACCGCGCACGACGGTCCTCTTCAAGATCGACCACTGGTTCGCCCTGTAACCGCGACCCGCGTCAGAACGCCTCGCCGACGGCGAGCACGGCCCGTACGCTCTGGTAGCCCAGGGCGAGGTCGAGCCGGATGGGCACCGGCGACGTCGCGTCGCGGAACAGGCGCATGCCCGCGCCCAGCGTCGGCCGCAGGTAGCGCGCCCGCCAGAGCGACGGCTCGGGTGCGACGGTGGCCAGGCCGGCGAAGGCCACGACGCCGATCCGGCGCCATGGCCGCCAGCGCCACTCCACCTGGCCGGCGAGGAGGTGCTCGTCGAGCCAGCGATCGCGGGCGTAGGCGCGCGTGTGGTCGCGGCCGCCGATGGCGGCCAGGCGCCAGAACGGCGGCTCGCCACCGACCCCGTAGTAGAAGAGCTGGGCTGCCAGCGTCGAGCCGTTCGCGAGGGGGAGGTAGCCGCGCAGGTCCAGGTTGCCGACCTCGAAGGCATGGTCGCCGGGCCGCCCGGGGAAGGTCAGCGCCATGCCCTGCAGGTAGACGCCCCGGCAGGCGCGCAGCCGGCAGTCGCGCGTGTCGTAGTTCGCGACCAGGCCGTAGCCGAGCGCCCAGCCTCCGTCGAGGCCGCGCGCGACCTGGCTGGCGAGCCGTCCGTCCGGAGGCACGTCGTGCACGGTCTGGTGGTGCGCCTCGAACCGTGGACCGAGCGCCAGGTGATCGCCCACGCCCACCGTCCCCTCGATGTAGCCGAACGACGAACCCGGCCGGTAGACGTCCGGATCGTCGGTGTCGCTCCCGGGCCCGAGGCCGTAGAACTCCCGCGCGTGGTCGTCGTGCTCGAAACGCAGGCGCAGGTGGTACGTGTCGCGCCCCCACCGCAGGTCGCAGGCGGTGTTGACCCGCCAGTGGCCCCGCGTCGTGCCCTTCACGTAGAAACTGAGCGTGGATGGCGATCCTCGCCGATCGTCCTCGATCCGGAACGGCCGGAGCGTCTCGAGGCCGAAGCCGACGCCCGAGTTGGTGCTGTAGCTCATCTGCGGGGTCCAGACCGACCCCAGCGTTGTGACCTCGGGCGGCCAGAGCTGGACCGCGACCGGTTCCTCCACAGTGCTGTCGGGATCGGCGGTCGCCTGGGCCGCCGCCAGGCGCGCGGCCGCGACCAGCCACCAGATCCATGCCGCGCGTCGCACCGGCCGCCTACTCGATGGCGAACCGCGCGTGCACGACGGCGGTGATCTGCTTCTCGATGCTGGAGTTGTCGTTGACCCCGTAATCGCTGACCACGGTGCTGTGGCGCGGGGTGACCTGCAGCACGCCCATGCGCGCGTCGCGGATCGGACCGAGCGCAGCGCCCGCGGCGTCGGCCACCCGGCGCGCGCGCCGCATGGCATCGGTCGCAGCGAGCGCCTGCACCTCGTCCTTGACCTCCGCCAGGCCGGTGAAGAGGTACTGCGGGGGCATCGCGCGCACGTTCACCCCCTGGGTGACGAGCGAGGACAGGTCGAGGGACAGGCGCTTGATCAGCTGCACGTCCGCCAGCTCGACGGTCAGGTCCTGGCTGGTCTGGTGCGAGAGGGCCCGGCCGGTGCGGTTGCCGTTGGCGTCGAACTCGTCGATGGACCAGCGGTTGACCGGATGCCGCTCGATGGCCGCGGCGTCGACACCGAGGTCGTCCATGAAGCCAAAGACCAGGGGCAGCTGGCGCTGCAGGTCGTTCCAGGCCGCCTCGGCAGTGGAGCCATCGCCCTGGACGGTCAGGCGCAGGCGACCGAGATCGCTGGTGAGCTCCATCTTCGCCGAGCCGGTGACCTTCAGGGTCTGGGCGGCCTTGACGTTGCCGCGCCAGGTGGTCGCCAGGATGATCGTCGCGATCACCAGGCTCACGCCGAGGATGATCGCCGCCGGAACGTGGGTGCGCATGGGCCGGTCCTTTCGCGAGGTTGCCGGGATCCCGAACGGATACACGGTCTCACCGGATCGGGTTCCCGGCAACCTCGGCGTGGCCCGGACCGGGTCAGCCCAGGCTGAAGTAGATGCAGGCGGCCCGGTAACAGGCGTAGACCGCCCCGGCGGTCATGACCCGGTGGTCGGTCATCACGCGCCGGCCCGCGTCCAGCAGCCGGTTGAGCGGGTTGTCCGGCGAGAGGTCGGCGATCACGCCGGGCTTGCGTCGCCGGTAGAGGTCCTGCCCCCACTGCAGGCGCGGGTCGCGGGGGTCGCGCTTGCGGCCCTCCTCGAGGTAGCCGAACCCCTCCTGGAGGCGCGAGCCGAGCAGGTTCACGTAGCCGAGCGCGAACCAGCCGCAGGCCCGGTCGGGGTCGAGGCGGCGGGCGCGCACGGCCAGCTTCTCGGCGGTCGCCAGGTTGCCGCGGCCGGCGGCCACGCAGATGGCCAGGCTGGCCAGCGGTTCGGGATCACGGGCGTCGTTGCCCACGAGGCGACGCAGGATCGCCTCGGCGCGGTCGTACTCCTGCTTCTCGAGCAGCTTGTTGGCCTTGCGCAGGGCGCGGTTGCCGGCAGCGGGGTTCGCGCTGCCAACTTGCAACACCTCGCCCGGCGCGCCGTGGCCGCGGGGGCGTTTCGCAAGACGTGCAGGCATGATGCATCTCCGTGGTCGTGTCCGGGTCGGTCCGGGCTTTCCCGATGATTGCTCGCAGGGTCGCGGCGCGCGCGCCGGTTGCCTGCCTTCGTCCCGGATGCTGCAACTGGCGGACCCGACGACGCGGCCGGTGGCCCGGATGGGTCAGCGCTCGAACGCGCCGAGGTCCACCGCTGCGCCCCGCGGCCGCGCGCGGCCGGTGAGGTCGACGGTCGGCGCGTGCTCGGAGATGCCCGCATCGATCGCGGGGCTGTCCTCGCGCGGCCGGAAATCGCCCGCGGCCGGGTCGACGAACACGGCCGTGAGGTCGGTGGTCGCGAGGTTGTGGTCGGCCGCGACGCCATCGCCGGCGGAGATGCTGGCGGCGATGTTGTTGCGGATCAGGCAGTCCACGCTGGGCCGGCCGTCCTTGTGGTCGGTGACCATGATCCAGGGCGGGCCGGGATCGTGGTCGTTCAGATCGACCACGGTGTTGTTCACCACGCGGCAGCCGTCGGCCCCGAGCAGGGTGATGCCGTGCCAGTGGTCGGTGACGACCAGGTTGTTCTCGATCACCCAGTCGACGTAGAAGCCGTCGAAGCAGCCGATGCCCTGCAGCGTGCCGCGGTGGGGCTGGTCGGGGTCGGTGTAGCCGATGATCGTGTTGCCGCGCAGGGTGATGCGCTCGCAGGGCGGCGCCCCGTTGACGCTGAAGGACTGGAAGCCGTCGTCGTGGTTCCCGTTCACGTCGTAGCAGTTGCGCACGGTGTTGTGGACGAAGAGCTGGTCGTTGCCGATGCCGCGCAGGCCGTCGCCGCAGAAGTTCTCCACCAGGCACTCGCGGACGTGGATGAAGTCGCCCCCATCATCAGCCCGTGGTTCACGTTGCGCGCGGTCAGGCGATGCAGGGCGATGCGGTCGCCGCCGGCCGAGACGGCGGTCGCCGCGCGCGCGTTCCAGTCGTCGGCGGTCCAGCCGGCGATGTCCGGCGCGCTCTCGA
>WJIQ01000107.1 GCA_014730255.1 bacterium
CGGCGCCGATCAGTGGCGATGGACGGCCAAGCTCGAATACCAGCCGAAGTTCAACCTGCGCTTCCGGCTGCGGCAGCGCGTATCGGCGCGCACCGAGCAGAACGACCTCGACGTGCGCACCTTCCGCAGCTGGGAGAGCCGTCTGCAGGCGATCCTCCTGCTGTCCAACTACAACCGGCTGCAGCTGACGTACGTGGGCGCCAACGTGAACTTCCCCGCGCGCCAGCGGCTCACCTACCCGGCCGATCCCGGCGACCCCAGCACGCCGGGCGACGACGACAGCGGCGTGGGCGCGGCCAGCAGCCCGGCCAACGCCTTCGAGGCGCGTTACGAGCACAACGTCACGCCGTGGCTGCGGCTGTCCGCCGCGGCGGCGGTCTACGACGGCTTCTTCTGGAACTTCGAGGGCAACGAGTTCGTGCTGCTCGACGCCACCGGCTGGCGCCAGTGGTTCAAGGTCGAGAGCCGCATCTCCGACCGGCTGCTCATGCAGTTCAAGGTCACGCGCGACGTGAGCGCGCCGCGCGACGACGTCGACGTGCGCGAGTTCGGCGACGCCTTCGGCGAGGACTTCGAGGGCACCCGCGTGCCCCGCGACGACCTGTTCGTGCGGCTGCAGGTCGACTACAGCTTCTGACGGTGGCCCCTGACGATGCCGGCGAGCCGCCGGTACGGGAGTGGACGATGATCACGCGACGGCTTCCTCACCAGATCGACCCGGCCCCGGCCCTGGTGGCCCTGTTCGCGCTGCTGATCGGCACGGCCCTGCCGGCCAGCGCCGTGCCCTACCTCGAGTCGGGCTACGGCGGGCAGAGCCCGTGGTACTCGGCCGAGATCAACGCGCTCGGCGCCTCGGGCGGCGCGGCCTACCGCGGCGGGTTCTCCACCATCCTCAACCCGGCCGGGCTCGGCGCGGCGGACACCTGGCGCCTCGACGCCGGCGTGGGCTTCGCCTACCACGAGGAGGAGCGCTTCGTCCCGCTCTACGACAGCTTCGAGAACTACGTCACCGACCAGTCCATCGCGAGCAACCAGCGCACCTGGACCGAGACCGGTTTCGCCCTGGCCGGCCGCCTGAACCTCGGCGACCTGCCGCTGGGCGTGGGCCTGTCCCTGGCCGACCGCTACCCGTTCAGCTACGAGTTCACCGAGGAGGTGCGCGATCCGGACGTGTTCTCCGATCCGCGCGACCGCATCCTCGAGGAGCGCATGCAGGAGGTGACCGGGACCCTGCGTACGCTGAGCTTCGGCATCGCCGGCGAGGCGCAGCGCGTGGCCCTGGGCGCGTCGGTCCACTACGCCTTCGGCGAGCGCACCGAGCAGCGCCGCGTGCGCGACTACGCCACCGACGACGCGACCGGCGACGACAGCTTCGACACCGAGAGCAGCTGGGACCTCTCCGGGGTCAACGCCACCATCGGCGCGCAGGTCATGCCCAACGAGCGCCTCACCCTGTCGGTGGCCTACGAGACCGCGCTGAGCGTCGACGGCGAGCTCGAGACCACCACGTATGCGGCCGGTCCGGACACCACGGTCATCGGCGAGGCCGACCACAGCCTCGAGTATCCGGCCCGCTGGCGCCTCGGCGCGGCGATCTACCCGCGCAACGATCCCCGCACCGTCCTGACCGTCGACGTGGTCCTCACCGGCTGGGAGGACGACCTGGTCGACGACCGCGAGGACCTCGCCGACGATCGCCGCACCGCCCCGCGATACCTGCAGGACGTGGTCGACGTGCGGGTCGGCCTGAGGCACGAGTTCCGCGGCGGCCAGGAGCTGAACGTCGGCTTCCGACGCTACGACAGCTACAACGACCCCGAGGGCGGCAACTCGATCTTCTCGGCCGGCACCGCCTGGCCGGTGGGCCCGGGCCGCCTGGCGGTGGCGCTGGAGCTGAACAAGCTGCAGACCCGGGACGTCCCGCACCTTTTCGATTATCCTGACGACGGATACGTGGTCCCGGACGAGGCCCGGGTGGACGACCTGCGTCTGCGATTCGGCGTCGGCTGGACCCAGGAATTCTGAGCTTCCGGCGGCCCCGGAAGGCCGCCCCGCCGCCACCGCGAAGGAGCCCCGACATGCGCCCGATCCGCAGTTTGCTGCTCTTGCTCGCGCTCGTCGCGGCCCTGGCCCTGACCGCCGGCGCCGCCGAGCCCCTTCGCCTGCATCTGCTCTGGACCAACGATCTGCACGGGCACATCCTGCCCGAGCCGGCGCGCTTCATGAACCCGGAGTTCCCGCCACCGCTGGGCGGGGCGCCCAGCGCGGCGACCTACATCAAGCGGGTGCGCGCCGAGGCCGAGGCGGCCGACGAACCGGTCCTGCTCGTCGACGTGGGCGACGTGTTCCAGGGCACGCCCATCGGCAACAAGACCGAGGGCCGCGCGGTCATCGACTACTTCAACGCCATCGGCTACGACTTCGCCGTGCCCGGCAATCACGAGTTCGATCTCGGCAAGCACGTGCCCGAGCGCATGGCCGCGGACTCGGAGTTCCCCTGGCTGGCGGCCAACCTGGTGGACGAGGAGACCGGCGAGGTCGTCGACTGGTGCCAGCCCACGCTCATGCTCGAGCGCGGCGGCATCCGGATCGGCGTGATCGGCATCATCACCCCGGGCACCGCGCGGATGAGCTTCCCCGAGAACATCGCCGGCCTGGACTTCCTGCCCATGGCGCCGGTCATCCGCGAGCACCGCGACCGGCTGCGGGCCGAGGGGGCGGACATCATCCTGCTCGGCATCCACGAGGGCCTGCCGTACGACCCGAAGGAGGGCTGGGCCAAGATCGCCGGCTCGGAGCAGACCGACGTCGAGCGCGAGCACGGCTACACCCATGGGTCCAACTACTCCGGCGACACGCCCAACCTCATGGAGCTGATGAACGAGGTGTCGGGCATCGACATCGCCGTCGGGGGCCACACGCATCGCGGCTACCAGGAACCCTGGATCGATCCGGTGAACCACACGCTCTGCTTCGAGACCTACGGCAACGGCAGCAGCATCGGCCACGCCGTCCTGCTGATCGACCGCGAGTCGAAGCAGGTGGTCGGCTGGGAACGCAGCCACGACCGGGGCACGATCATCACCCTGTTCGAGGACCAGATCCCCCCCGACCCGGAGATCACCGAGCTGCTGCGTCCGTACAGGGAGGAGACCGAGCGCGCCATGGCCCGCGTGGTCGGCCGCGCGGCGGTCAACCTCACGCGCGGGGGCCCCGGCAACAGCCTGATGGGCAACCTCGTGACCGACGCCATGCGCACGCGATTCGATGCGGACTTCTCGTTCCAGAACCTGGGCGGCCTGCGCGCCGACCTGCCCGCCGGACCCATCACCGCGGGTGACGTCTTCTCGGTGCTGCCGTTCGGCAACGAGCTGGTCGTCGTCGAGATGGACGGCCGCATGCTCCGCCGCGTCATCGAGCGCAAGGTCCGCGGCGACAGTGGCGGCATCTGCGTCTCCGGCGTGCGGGTGCGGTTCGATCGCTCGCGACCGGACTGGGACCGCGTGGTCAGCCTCGAGGTCGGCGGCGAGCCGTGGGATGCCGATCGCACCTACACCGCGGTCTGCACCAACTTCCTGCTCGAGGGCAACAGCGGCCTCGATTTCCTGACCACGATCCCCGCCGACGACGTCATGCCCACGCAGGTGCGCACGGCCGAGGCCGTGGAGTGGTACCTCGAGCAGCACGATCCGGTGCGCCCGGAGATCGACGGGCGCTGGGCCGAGGTCTCGGATCAGGAGCAGGCTCCCTACCTCGACGAGCCCTATCTGCCGGTGACGGCGAGGAGATAGACCATGGCCGAGATCGAATGGAGCCCCGCCTGGAGCGTGGGGCACGCCGAGCTGGACGAACAGCACCAGATGCTGCTGGAGATCTACAACCGCTTCGACGCCGCCGCGGCGCGGGGCAGGGGGTCGCGCGAGGTGGGCCGGCTGCTCGAGGCGCTCGTCGAGTACACCGAGCTGCACTTCGCCACCGAGGAGCGCATCCTGGCCGAGGAGGGGTTCGCCGGCCTGGAGCGACACAAGACCCTGCACGAGCAGATGATCACGAAGCTCGAAGGGTTCCGCGCCGACCTGGCCGCCGGTCGCCGGTTCACCGCCGACTTCCGCAAGTTCCTCGGCTACTGGTGGCAGAGCCACATCCTGGAGCACGACAAGGACTACGCGCAGGAGCTGTTCGGGGTGCCGCCGGCCGACCAGTAGGCGCCTGTTTGCCGATTGGTGTGATTTTTTGTAAGTATAGTTCTGACGCGCGTTTGCCTCGCCGTATTCCCCGGATCCCGTCCTCAAGTCGGCCCCGGCCCGGTCGATCCCCTTCCTAGCAGCCCGATCCCGCGATGACATCGGGCCCATGGACCGCTCGCGACAGGGACGTCGCGCCTGCCGCAGGAACGCGAGGGAGTGGATCGTGAAGACCCTGAACCTTGGCCAGCAGAACGAGCATCTCGAACGCTTCGGTTCGCGGATGCGCAAGATGGTCGTCGGCCAGCCCACGGCCATCGACAAGGTGACCGACAGTTTCAGCCGGCTGATCGCCGGCATCCACGATCCGGAGAGCCCCCTGCTGACCATGATGTTCATGGGGCCGACGGGCGTCGGCAAGACCGAGACGGTGCGCGCCATGGCCGAGGCCGTCTTCGGCAACCGCCGCGCCTACACGCGGATCAACTGCCAGGAGTACTCGGCGCACTACA
The DNA here is from genome assembly GCA_014730255.1 of bacterium. Lineage (GTDB taxonomy): Bacteria > Krumholzibacteriota > Krumholzibacteriia > LZORAL124-64-63 > LZORAL124-64-63 > Glo-17. The sequence goes on from WJIQ01000107.1 coordinate 4,697, forward strand.
ACATCAGCAAGCTGCTGGGCTCGCCCCCGGGCTACGTGGGCGGTGAGATCCGTCCGTTGCTGGCGCAGGAGAACATCGACCGCCATCATCGCAAGGCGATCGAGAACCAGACCGGCATGATCACCGAGCCCGGCAGCAAGCTGGCGCGGCTCTTCCCGCCCGAGAGCGATCGCAACCTCTCGATCCTGCTCTTCGACGAGATCGAGAAGGC